>NZ_JBDJAV010000060.1:0-46167 GCF_039649625.1 Plantactinospora sp. ZYX-F-223
GGCCCGGCCGGCAATCTGACGCTGCGTCACACCTCGCGGCAGCCGCACCTGCGTTTGGACCGCGATCGACAGGCAGGTCACGAGAGCCGGAATTGTCGTTCGCATGCGGCATCATCGCGGTGTGATCGAGATCAGTGAGCCGGGTGGAGAGCAGGACGTCCGGCGGGTCATGGCGGAGCTCCGTACTACCGGCGAGCTGACGTTGGATCGTGTGCCTTGGGCCAGGTTCAGCCACGCGTACGGGCCGGCCGACGACGTGCCGGCGATGCTGCAGGTGTTGTACACCCCGGACCCCGCTGCCGCCCGTCATGGCCTCGTCGATCTCTGGAACAAGGTGCGGCATCAGGGCAACAGCGACACCGCGCTCGCGTTAGCGGTACCGTTTCTGCTCCGTATCGCCGCCAATCCTGGGACGCACGGCCGCGGTCGGGTGCTGAAGTTGGCGGCCGAGGCCGGCCATCGCAACCACTTCGGGACCGACCTGCGGACGGATCTGTTCCAGGTGGCCGATGACCCGGACGATCTGATGATCGACGGATACGGGCGCCCGGTCGTATGGACCCAACAGGCGGCGCGGGAGGCGGTCACGGCCGACGCGGCGCTGTTGATCCGACTGCTGGACGACCCTGACCCGCTGGTGCGGGCGAACACGGCGTACGCGCTCGCCGGAGCACTGTGGCCACCGCCTGAGGTACCGGCCGCACTGCGGGCGCGGCTCGCGGCCGAGACGTCCCAAACCGTACGGATCAGTCTGGTGTTGGCTCTCGCGCAGTTGGCGGTGGAGCACGGCGACCCGGACGTGGTCACGTGGACCAGTGAGCTGTGGACCGACGCGGCCAACACGCCCGACGTGCGATTCGCCGCAGCGCTGAGCTGGCTGTGCGCAACCGCACAGCCGGTGCCGGATCGAATGCTGGACCTGTTCGCCGAGGTGGTCGGGCCGGATCTAGCGGGTTGGATGCAGGATGTTCCGTGGCCCGATCGCATCGCCGAACCCGGCGGGGTCGTGGCGTGGCTGGTCGCCTTCCTGGATGAGGCACCGCCCGTCCAGGATCGGCTGATTACGCGGCTGAACGGTCCAACAGCCTGAGCCAAACTGGCGCACCTCCACCAAGGCTTGGTCGGTGGTTAAGCGGCTCTGGACATTGTTCGCCGTCTGCCGTCGCCGATTTATGCTGCGTGTCCGGTCGTACGGCGAAGGGTTATTCGTGAGTTTTCCTCAGTTGCAGGCTCGTACCCGCAGTTTCACCCTCGGTCTGCCTCAGCGGTTCCAGATACGTGGGGACGGACGTCAGGTGATGTTTACGCGCACGTGTGCTGGCGACGACCCAGTCTCATGTCTCTGGGTGTACGACGTGACTGCGGGGACCGAGCGGCTGCTGTTGGACCCACGCGAGCTGGCTCTCGACGGCGGTGACCTGCCTGCGGCTGAGCGGCGCCGCCGGGAGCGAGCTCGCCAGTCCGGTGGCGGGGTCACCGAGTACAGCTGCGATGCTGACCAGTCGATGGTCGCGATCGCGCTCGGCGGCAAACTGGTGGTGCTCGCCCCGGCTACCGGCGTTACCCGGATCCTTCCGTCCGCCGACGGCGTGGTCGATCCCCGGCCGGACCCGACCGCCCGGTTCATCGGATACGTTAGCGGCGGTGGGCTGCACCTCGTCGACATCAACGGCACCGGCGCGCGAACCCTGGCCGCGCCGGAGGCCCCGCAGGTGAGTTACGGACTCGCCGAGCACGTCGCAGCCGAATCGATGCACCGCCGACGGGGTTGGTGGTGGGCCCCGGACGGTCAGCGCCTGGTCGCGGCGAGAGTAGATGAGAGTCGTGTGCAGGTGTGGCATGTGGCGGACCTCGCCGACCCCACCGCCGCTCCGGTGACCATGCGCTACCCGGCCGCGGGTACCGCCAACGCGGATGTCAGCCTGGTTGTCCTCGGCCTCGACGGCAGCCGAGTCGAGGTCGACTGGGACCGGAAGGGGTTCGAGTACCTCACCGCTGTCAGCTGGGACCGCAGCGGTTTGACCATCGCCGTACAAAACCGGTCCCAGACCTGTGTCCGGGTGCTGCGTGTCGATCCGGACACCGGGACCAGCCGCGTCGAACACGAACAGACGGATCCGGCCTGGGTATCGCTGGTGCCTGGCGTGCCAGCACGTACCGCCGACGGCGCTCTGGTCTGGACGACCGACATCGATGACACTCGGCACCTACTCGTCGGCGGCGAGCCGGTCACGCCGCCCGGCCTTCAGGTGAACGAGATTCTCGATGTCGACGGAAACACCGTGCTGTTCGCCGGTTCGACGGAGTCGACCGAGCGGCACGTGTGGACCTGGTCTGCGGCTGCCGGGCTGTCCCAGCTGACGACTTCCGGCGTGCACCACGGGCACCGAGCGGGCGGTACGACCGTCCTCATAAGCCGCAATCTAGACGAGCCGGACCCGCAGGTCACCGTGCGGCCCCTCGACAATTCCTCGGCCCGGCTGACCAGCCGCGCCCAGACGCCACCGCTAACCCCTCGGGTCGACCTGTTCGAGGCCGGCCCGCTCCGGCTGCGTACCGCCGTGCTTCTCCCTACCGGTCATCGGCGAGGAGACGGCCCGCTTCCAGTGCTGATGGACCCATACGGTGGGCCAGCAGCTCAGCGGGTACTCGCCGCGCAGTCGGTGTATCTGACCTCGCAGTGGTTTGCTGACCAGGGCTTCGCCGTGGTGATTGTCGATGGGCGTGGCACCCCAGGCCGCGGCCCTCGCTGGGAGCGTCTGGTGCACGGGAAACGCGGCGGCGCTCCACTGGAGGATCAGGTCGACGGCTTGCACGAGGCGGCACGCCGATACCCGGAGCTAGACCTGACCCGCGTCGGAATCCGGGGCTGGTCCTATGGCGGCTACCTTGCGGCGCTGGCCGTGCTGCGCCGCCCCGATGTGTTCCACGCCGCGATCGCTGGCGCGGCAGTCGTAGACCAACGCCTGTACGACACCCACTGGCAGGAGCGTTTCCTCGGCCACCCCGATGACAACCCAGAAGCCTACGACCGGGACTCGCTGCTGCGTTACGCTCCTGAACTTCGACGGCCGCTGCTGCTGATCCACGGTCTGCTGGACGACAACGTCCATCCGGCGCACATGCTGCGGCTATCCGCGAAGCTACTGGCCGCCGGTCGGCCGCACAACGTGCTGCCACTACCCTCCGGCACCCACATGGTCAGCGAAAGCGTCGCCGCGTGCCTCCTGGACGCCCAAGTGGACTTCCTCCGCACAGCGTTAGGCGCTGACGCGACCGCAGTGGCCGCCCCCGCCAGGACCGGTGCACAGTAGTCCTGGTGTCGGCAACCGCTCATCGGCATTATGCAGGTAATTGTTGTCAAGCTGATCATGATGCGTGTCGGTCGATCTGGGTGAGGAGTCGGTCGAACAGGTCGACGCGGTGGGTCTGCTGGTGCTCGGCGGCGTGGTCGCGTTGGCGTTGCAGGACCGGTCGGAAATCGAGGCTGGTCTGGAAGTTAGGTGCAGGTTTCGCAGATGGCTTCGAAGGCGCAGTCGAGTTCGGGTGGGCGGGTGCAGTAGCCGTTGCCGAGGAGGCGGTGGTGTTCGCGTCGTAGGCAGGCCATCCGTGGCCCGATCGTGTCGGCGGGTAGCGGTTTGCCTTGCTGGTAGAGGGCTTCGACCTTTTCGGTGACGGCGAAGTATTCGTCGGCGACGGTCCGGTTGGCGATCTTCGCGTAGCGCAGGGTCATGTCGAGACTGCCGCTCACTGCGTCAAGCAGCGGGGTGACCTCGCCACACACCCAGCGCTCCACCTGCGGGTCGGACAACTCTGGCGGCTCCTGCGACCACGAGTGCCGGTGCACCGCCGCGCCACGTCGCTCGGCCACGTCGCCGGCGTACATGAGCAACGGCGCCGCCGGTCCAAACCACAGGCCAGGAACCACGACAGCGTCAGCCATGCCCGGGACCTTACGACAACGCCGACCCTGTGAGGCCACGGCTACCTGCGCTGTCGGCACCCAGTACGGGCCTGCGGGTGCCGAAAACCTCGTCCGTCCTGGTTACGACCTTCTTGACCACTGAGATCAGAACTCACCTGCCCGCCGCGCGCCGGGCCGGGCGAAATCCGACCCGATCGACGCCGAACGCGCCACCCTCGCCCGTCATGCACGGTCAAGGTGTGCCGTGCCAGAAGCTGGCTCGGAACGATCCTTGTCGGACGCATCAGCGGGGCGATGTCGAGCATCTGTAGGAAAGCGGGACCGATCCCTCGGTTCGCGAATCTTCCTAACCCACTCGCTGTACCGGTCGTCAAAGAGCCAGGGAGGCACTTATGACCAAGCGATCATCCCTCCGGAACCGAGCTACGATCTGCGGGGTTGTCACCGCACTCGCCACGTCGCTCGTACTGCTCGGCGCCGCTCCGGCACGAGCCGACGGCGGTGCCGATGAGAGCCGGCGAGCGCCGGCTCCGGTGACGGCCGCCGATGCCTGCACAGTCACCAACATCTCCACCGACATCCTTTACGTCCACGCTCAGCCAAGCACCAGCAGCGCCGCGTGGGGCTACCTCTGGCCCGGACCTGGTAGCGGTTCGTCGGCGCCCTGCTACGGCGGCTTCTTCCAGGGCGCCGTAGGCACCCCGCACACCCTCTGCGGTGGTGGTGACTTCTACGCCGCGGTCTACTTCTTCGGCGTACTGGGCTGGGTCCCCTACAGCTGCATCAGCGTCAGCTGACCGCTGCTCTCGCACGCCCGGTGTGCCCGCCGTTGGTGGGCACACCGGGACGTTCCAGGAAAGTGTCCTGTACCGGCTTGCCTGTTTGTTGCTGTAAAGATGCCACCGCGGCGCTGTTGCGTTCGCGGTTCGACCCGGACACGAGACAGCAACCGCACCCGGCCAAGCAGACCATACCGGCAAGCCGGACTCGATCATGCTGCCACCCAACGCAACAGAGCCTGCACGGCTGGCCTGATGCGGTGCGGTCTCGGGCCGCCCGACCGGTGTCTGTTGTCGGCGTACGGGTCACCGTGCCCAACCCGGTACGGCCCGAACAGGGTTCGTTGCCAAAACGGAAAGACTACAGTTGCCACGCTGGAAACAGACGGCTAGAGTTTCCATCATGGAAACGGAGACGAGTACCCCTCATCCCACTCCGGGCGAAGCGCGGGCTGCGCTCGCCGACGTCGCGCAGGTCCAGACTGCCGCCACCTCTGCGATGACGGCCCCGTTTCCGTGGTGGCACTATGCCTGCACTGCCTTCGTGCTCGCCGTGCTGCCGTTCACGCTGGCCGGCGCGCTGGCCAAGCCCGCCTGGGTGCTGCCCAACTATGCCTGGACGCTGATCATGATCGGCATGCTTTGCGTGTACGGCGCGGTGGTTCCCTGGGCGGCGATCGTCTGGCGCAACAGAATGGGGATGGCACCACGGCCGCGCGAGGTATCCCTCCGTGGCGTCGCGTTCTTGGCCGTCGGGATGATGCTGCTGCTCATGGCCGCGGGGATCGCCTTCCTGGTCACCAACAGCGTCTACGTCATGCTGCCACCATCCATCACGGGTGCCGGGCTGATGATCGGCCTACGCCTGCTACACGGACACGTACACGGGAAACGATCGTGACCCGGCCCTCCGACGAGGCCATCGACGACTTCGACACCACCATTCATGCACCACACCGGCTGCGCATCTGCGCGCTGCTCGACACCGCCAGCGAAGTCGAGTTCAGCGTGGTCCAGAAACACCTCGATGTCTCCGCCTCAGTGCTCAGCAAGCAGGTCGCCGTCCTCATGGACGCCGGCTACGTGGCCCAACGCAAAGCCGTCCGCGACACCCGGCAACGGGTGTGGCTGCACCTCACCGACGTCGGCCGCGCCGCCTACCAGGGCCACGTCGCCGCCCTGCGCGCCATCGTCGAGGGTCAGCCCTTCCCGGATACGGCGAGCTGACCGCTACGCACCCCGGTCCATGACCGTCAGCCCTTTGGGGCCCAGACCATCGGGCTTCGCCTCGCCGACCTCGCCGACGCACACTGACCGCCCCATCACGGCGCAGCGCCCCGCACCGGACGTCGGCGCCGGCCACTGACATCGACATGGCGCAGCGGCTGACACTTACACCCGCGCCCAAACCAGGGAATTCGCAGCGAGACGGCGTCGGGGCACAGTTCGTCCTCGCCCGGATAACCGCAGTGTAAAGTTCCGACACGCTCGCTCGGCACCGTCCGGACTTACCCTGCGGGTCGCTGGCCGGCGAACCTTTTTCAACCTGAACCGCGCGGCGCTCGCGCACCGCGTCTGACCTTGCGGTCCACCGCACCGCAAGGGGAGGTTGAAAAAGATTCAGTGTCTTGATCATCTGCAACCTTCAACCGGACGAGACAGAACTGCTTCGGGACCAGCTGATCACGAGAGAGCAGACGTTTGCCGCCATCGCGGCGCATTCCCCGAGAGTTGACATCGGGGCAGGTCGCTCAGACGCTTGCCCGATCGCCCCATCCGACCACCGGGCCGGGTGTGGGCGACAGCGCGAATCGCGGCAAGAGAGTCGCTTTTGATCTTGAATGGCTGGTGGCAGGGATGGCTGGCGACCGCAGGACGCGACCGCGTGAGCTCGGGTCAGCCGGGCCAGGCCGGGGCGCCGTCGACGAACGGCCAGGTGATTCGTTCGGCCCGCAGATCCTCGACCAGGTTCCGGACGTAGGTCAACTCGGCTGCCACGACCTGGCGCTGGTACTCGGACTCGATAGCGAACAGCCTGGGCAGGAACCTGGCGACCTGGGCGATCTCCGCGTCGAGGATGGTTAGTCGCTCCTCAAGCCGGGCGACGCGGTTGGTCAGTGCGGCGATAGCGTCCGGCGGGGCGAGGTTCGGTAGGAACGACAGCGCAGCCGGGAACTCCGGGTACTCCGGCGCCGGTGTCGACAGCATGGTGCGCAGCCACTCGCCCAGCGTCGTCCGCCCAGCGTCGGTGATCCGGTACGTGATGCGTTCCGGTCGGTTCTCGGCGCGCTCGGTCGATGCGATCTCCGCGAGACCGTCGCGGACCAGCCGCTGGATGGTCTGGTAAACGCTGTTGCGCTGACTCACGTTGACCACGTCGTCTTTGCGACGTTCCTTGATCAGTTGCTGCATCCGGTACGCGTGCATCGGCTCCTCGACGAGCATCGACAGCAGAGCCAGTGCGAGGACGGAGCGGCGCGGTGCGGACATCCGTTGAGCGTAGCCGTTGACACGACTCTAGTCATAAAATGTATAGTCATGCCATGACTACTGTGTTGACACCCCGTACTGATGTCCTCGACCGGCCCGTCCGATCAGCTCAGTGGCTCGCACTCGGCACCGTGGCCGGGCCGGTTCTGTTCACGCTCGCCTGGCTCGTCCTCGGCTTCGCGAGCACCGGCTACACCCTGTTCGACCACCGGTTCACCGACTACTCCCCGATCAGCCAGCCCATCAGCGGGCTGGGCATGGGCGCCACCGCCCCGTACCTGAACACTGCCTTCGTCGTCACCGGCCTGATACTGATCGCCGGCCTCGTCGGCGTCTTCCGCACTGCCCGAACCGCAGGACGGCCGACACTGCGCCGCACCGTCTTCGTGCTGCTCGCTTGCACTGGTGCGGGTCAGGTGGTGTGCGGCGTCTTCAACCTCGAAGCAGTCATGCCCCACATGCTGGGCTTCCTCCTCGCGCTAGGCACCCCGATCGTCAGCTTCCCGCTCGCCGGTCTCTACTTCCGTCGCATCCCCGACTGGCGACGGTTCGGCACCCTGCTGCTCCTCGGCGGCCCGCTCACCCTGGTGTTACTCGTCGCGTTCTTCATGACGTTCCAGGCCACCGCCGACGGCGCCGAACACGGGATCGCCGGCCTCGTCCAGCGAGCCGGCGTGGTCGAAGTCCATGCGTGGTTCGCCGCGATGGGATGGCTGGCGTACCGGCGCCGGCAATAGGCAGCGTCCCGGAAGGTGGATGCCACGTCCCGACGGGTGCAGCGCCGCGTTCCGCCACACGCTCCTGGCAATCGGAGCACAGTTCGGCGCGCGGCGCCCACGCTGACGAGTTGAACATTCCGTCGGATCACGACGAGGACGCACGACCAACCCGGACCATCACCGAACGGCGGCACATCCCCCGAGAACGTCCTGCCACCGCCAACGTCGCGAGCCCGTTACGGATGATCGTCGATAGTCGTGATCGAATCGACGCATCCCCACATCGGCACGACCGGGCATCGCGGCACCTGGTAGCCCGTCACGGTCCGTGACGCCCGCCCGGCGGCTATTAGATGGGTGCGTACATATGGGTGTTGTCCGGTGGTCTCAGGAGGAGGCTCCACAGACCTGTCCTCCGGGCCCGGGCTCGCTGTCGGGACTTCATGCCTGGAGCCCTCTGATCAGGGTGTCGATGGCCTGGTCGGCGAGACGGGCGATGGTATCGGGGTCCACCGCTTGCAGCGGACCGTTGGTCGCCATGATCGCGAACCCGTGGGTTGTCGACCAGCAGCTCCATTCGGCGTTGACACGACGTTCCGGGCTTATCAGGCGGGCTTCGAGCATGGCGTCGAGGGCGTTGAGGAGAAGTTCGTGGGGAGACGGTGGCGCGTCGGTCGAGGTGTCCGTCTCCGCGTCGGGAGGTGGCTCCTGGGATTCGCAGGTGAGTGCGAACCAGCCGGGTTCGGACCGGGCGAAATGGATGTAACCGAGGGCGAAGGCGCGCAGGTGCGCCAGTGACCGTTCGGTGAGGTCGGCTCCGCTGGGCGTAGCGTTCATTCGGTCGAGGATCGCGCGGGAGAGGCGACGCCGGGCCTCCTGTGCGACGGTGAGGACGAGCGCCCGCAGATTGGTGAAGTGGCGGTAGGCGGCGTTGGGTGACACACCCACCACGCGGGCGAGTTCGCGGACGCCGAGGGCGCTGGAGCCCTTGCCTCGGGCCATCTCCATCCCGGCCTCGACCAGGGCGGCTCGGAGGTCCCCGTGGTGGTACCGATCCACGCCTTGACCACCTCTCCGTGCATGTGTACGTTGTGAACATCCGGATGTGTACAGCGTACACATGCATCGCCACGACACGCCATACCAGCAACGGCTCGAGTGGGAGTGAAGATGGACCAGAAAGACATTCTCCTCGCAGTGGAAACCGAACGACTGCGACTCTGCGCCTTCCTCGAACAACTCGATCCTGCCGACTGGCTCGTGCCGTCGCTGTGCCAGGGCTGGACCGTACACGACCTGGTCGCCCACCTGACGATCCCGACCAGGGCGACGATGCCCGACGTGATCATCGGCGCGATCCGGGCGCGGGGCAACTTCCACCGGATGACCGCCCGGCAGGCGCGGGACAGGGCGGCCAGATTCACTCCCGACGAACTGATCGCCCAGCTACGCGAAACTGCCGGATCAGACCGCCGGATGCCCGGAAGCGGCCCGATGGATCCACTGGTCGATGTGTTGGTTCACGGCCAGGACATCGCACGACCGCTCCGGCGGCCCCTTCCCATGCCCGTCACACTCGCCGTCGCGGCCCTCGACTATGTGCTGGACAACCGGTTCACCGGCGCACCCAAACGGGTCGCCGACCTGCGGCTCGTCGCCGCCGACGCGGATTGGGCAACCGAGACCGGGACAGCCGAGGTGCGAGGACCGGCAGCAGACTTGCTCCTCGCGGCGATGGGGAGGCCGGAGGGCCTGTCGACGGTGTCGGGATCCGGCATCGACCGGCTCACCGAACGGCTCCGGGATGGGTCCGCACCCGGGACATCCCGAGGGGGGCGATGAACGGAGCCGATCCCGAGCGCTGGTCAGCCATCGCAGCGGACTGGGCCCACCTGTGGGGCGAGTTGGCCGAGCCGGTCTGGAACGTGATGGTCGACTCAACCAGCATCGGTCCAGGTGCGTGCGCCCGTCGGTGGTCATCGTAAGGCGGCCGGACTTCGGATGCCCGGGACGGGCTCCAGGTCGAGAAGTACCTCTGACACAGCGGCCTCCCGTCCGGCGAACTGACTGGACCACGATATGTGAGGCGGTCCACGGGAGGAGCCGGCCACATTCCGCCAGCATGCGTTCCCGGAGGCCGCCTATCGCGGCAGGCGCGGGGCGGGGGAATCACCCGTGTGGCGTACCGCGATTCCCGCCGCCGGGCCTCACGGCGCTCGACGCCGGGGTGCCCATCCGGGCCGTGGGTGTGTAGCGAGCGGGCGGTTCCGCGGGTCGGGGTGCCGCCTCGACCGTCATTGAACCTTTTTCAACCTGGACCGCGCGGCGCTCACGCACCGCGTCCGACCTTGCGGTCCGCCGGACCGCAAGGGGAGGTTGAAAATGGTTCATTGGTCGGGGCGGCCCGGCGGGTTCGGGTCATACCGGTGCGGTGGACACGCCTTCGGCGTTCCGCCACAGGCCGACCGCGAGCCAGGTGATCGTGATCGCGAGGAGCAGCAGTCCGAGCTGAAGCGCGACCTCGGGTACGGCGGCGCGCAGTGCCACCGGGACGGCACCGACCGCATACAGCGCCAGTGCTGGCCGGGCCGGGCCGGGAATCCGCCACAGCGCTGCGCCGAATGTCCACGTGCCGACGAGGAACAGGACAGAAGCCACGGTCAGGGCGACGCCGAGCGGGCCGGCCCGCAGGTCGGCGATCGTCGCGTCTGGCAGTTGCGCGAAGACGAGGTTGATGACGAACTCGACGCCGACCAGGGCGGCGAGAGCGACGAAGTTCAGTGCGAATCCGATGGTGCCGAACGGGCCGCTCGATCGTCCGTACGCGATGAAGAGTGCGGTGATCAGCACCAGCGCGAAAACCTGGGCCAGCGGGGCGATCAGCTGGGTGGCGTCCGTGATGGGAATGACTCCGGCGCGTTTGGCGGTGTTCACGAGCAGGATGGCGGCGCTCGTCAGCCCAGCGGCGGAGGCGAGCCGGTATAGCCGTGCAGTGAGCATGTGCTTCCTCCATAACGAGTGTTATTAATAACGCCTGTTATGCTCGCGCCTGGCGGGTGGAAGCACAGGACACGAATCGGCAACGGACCCCAAAGGGCGAAGCGGCGGCAGATGACCAGGCAGCGGGTCGACAACCCACCGGACGAGCCGAGCGTGCGCGATCGGCTGATCGCTGGAGCACGGGACGTCCTGCAGAGCACGGGCATCACCGACCTGACCGTGCGGAAGGTCGCGACCGCCGCGGGTCGTTCGACCATGTGCGTCTACACGAAGTTCGGAAACCGACGCGGGATGATCGAGGCCGTGTACGAGGCCCTGGTCGAGGATCTCGTCGCCGAGGTGACGCCCCCCACTGGACGTCGACCCACTGCCCTGGTCGAGGACTGGGCACTGGCGCTACGCGACTGGTCGATGCGCTATCACGAGCCGTACCGGCTGGTGTTCGATTATCCGCTCGACCAGTTCGAGATCTCCGACGACGTACGCATCGACGCGATCGACCGGGTCGTCGCGGCGCCTGCCGAACAGGTCGGCCCGGAACGGGCCCGGCGCATCCTGGCCACCTGCCACGGCCTTTTCACGCTCGAACGCGCGTACGGGACGCGCAAGCCGGCCTGGAGCGGGTCGTCGTCGTGGCAGACCTACTACCAATCGACTCTGCTGGATCTCCTCAAGACGTAGCGCCACGGCTGGCCGCCGCCGGTGGACACCCGCCGCCACGCCGTCGCTGCTCGGCCTCGATCTCGTCCGCGAGTGCAGATCGCTCGGCCTGCTGTCGACCGAAAAGTTCAGCGCTGTAGGCACTCCACGCGGCATCTTGGTCTGCCGTCATCTCGGCTCCGTCAACTTCGGACTCGACATCTGGATGGGTGTCGAGGAATCCCGCGAACAGCAAACCCATCTCCCTGCTGTGCCGGCGGTTGAGCGCGACGCGTCGCGGGTCCATGATCCTCACGTCTCCGATAGATTTTCGCGGAGCGCCAACTGGTCGAATACGACCAAGGCTATGCGCCTGGGGTCGTCCGGCGGGTGCACCCGCAAGGTGTGATGTGGGTTTGGTTCATCGTCAAGGATGACAACCGTTCGGATCCCCGCCGGTAGGCCGGCGGGCCAATCGATTTCATCGGTGGGTTCCTCGACGAGAACCTGGGCGAGCTTGCCTCGCAGACCCGTCTGGTCGTAGCGCAGCGGCGTGAGGCCCTGGTCCTCGCTCATGTGCTGAGCCCTTCCTCGTCTTCGGGACCTCGCATGGCGGCAAGGTGCCGACCGTCCGGATCGTGCACCAGATCCCGGCGCCGCACCACCACCGGCACCCGCTGCGCGCCTGCCCGGACAGCACGTACCGAGTGTCGCTCCGGGTTCGGTCGCTTCTATCTATTACACAACGGCAGGCTGTTGAACGGGTGACCCTGTACCGCGCGGTCCCTACTGACCGGGAGACCCTCAACACCTCGCCGGCATAGCGCCCGAGACTGTCAATGCAGGACGGGTGGAGTGGGCCACACACGATCAGGTTCAGGTGGCCCTGTTCTGCCGGGTCCCCCAGTGACGGCACCGTATAACGTAGTTCCGGTGGGCGTAGGCATGATCCGGCTCGGCATCGACTTTGGCACGTCGAACACGGTCGCGGTGCTCTCCAACGCCGGCCGCGAGCCCCGGCCGCTACTGTTCGACGGCTCGCCCCTGCTGCCCTCGGCGGTCTGCGCGGACCAGTCCGGCCGGCTGCTGGTCGGTCGGGACGCCCAACACACCGGCCTGGCCCACCCCGAATGGTTCGAACCGCACCCGAAGCGCTGCATCGACGACCGCATCGTCCTGCTCGGCGAAACGGAAGTACCGGTCGAGCGTCTGATCGCCGCCGTACTGGAACGGGTCACCGACGAGGCCAGCCGCACCGCCGACGCGCCGATCAACGAGGCGGTGCTCACCTACCCGGCCGCCTGGGGCAACCAACGCCGGGCCACCCTGCTCGCCGCCGCCGAGACCGTACTGCCCGGAGTCCGGCTGATGGTCGAGCCGATCGCCGCCGCCAACCGGCTGATCGCGGTGGCCGGTGATCGGATCGCGGTCGGCACCTGCGCCCTGGTCTACGACTTCGGCGGAGGCACCTTCGACGCCACCGTGCTCCGCCGCACCACCCACGGCTTTGACGTCCTCGCCACCGAGGGCCGCCCCGACTCTGGCGGACTTGACATCGACGCCGCCATCCTCAACCACCTCGGCACGGTGCTCTCCGCTCGGGCCCCGGAGGCCTGGGCCAAGCTGGTCGAACCGTCCACTCTGTCCGACCGGCGGGCCAGGCGCCAGCTGTGGGACAACGTCCGCGCCGGCAAGGAGATGCTCGCCCGGACCAGCAGCACCCTGATCCACGTACCGCTGCTCGACATCGAACTCCCGCTCGGCCGCGAGGAACTCGACCGACTCGCCGCACCCGTACTCGACCGCACCATCGAAACCGCCCGCAGCGCCCTGCGTACTGCCGGCATCGACGCCAGCGACCTCAGCGCGGTCTTCCTGGCCGGCGGCTCCACCCGCATGCCGGCCGTGACCACCACGCTGCACCGCGCTTTCGACCTCGCTCCCACCAGCGTCGACCAGCCCGAACTCGTCGTCGCCGAAGGCGGCCTGCTCACCACGGCGCAGCCTGCCGCCGGCGAGGATCCGACCCCCCAGGTCCCGGACGGCGCCCCGGTCACCCTGGCCCTGGCCGGCGAGCCAACCCTCCCGGTAGCCGACCAGCAGCCGCCGGCCACGCAGATCCCGCCCTCCCGGCGATCCCGGGTACGCGGACCGGCGATGGTCGGCGCGGCCCTCGTACTCGTCATCCTGGCCGCCTTCGCCGGCTTCAGCCTGCTCGACGGCGGCCCGGGCCGCACCCCGGCCGGCGCCGGCCCGACCCCGACAAGCTCCCCGACCGACCCGGCCGCCACCCCCACCCCGACCCTGCCGCCCGGCATCGATCCCTGCGTCCTCGGCTCCTGGACGGCAACGTCGCAGCAGCGGGACCTCAAGATCGACGGTCATCCGGTGCAGTTTGTCAGCCGCGGCGGACAGAAGAAGACCTATCGGGCGGACGGCACCTTGACCATCACCTTCGATGGCCGGATCGTCGGCGCGGCCGTATACAAGGGCGAACGCTGGGAGGAGCACACCTCCGGCGGCGGCACCCTGAGCTACCGGACCACCGACGACGGTTTCCTGCTCTACAGCAACCCGAAGGTGAAGGGGAACTGGAAGTTCACCCGCAACGGCAGGTACACCAACGGTGGACAGATATCGATGAGCATCGAACCGGAGCGCTACACCTGCACCGGCGACACGATGATCCAGGTCTCCAGCTTCTACTCGATCGAGCTGCGCCGGGACAAGCCACAACCGGCGGCCAGCCCCACCTAGCCAGGTGCACCGCCTCCAGCACCTTGAGCTGGGTCAGGCTCTGCAGGTCTTCCATGATACCGAAGATCATCGATGGCGCGACGGGGACTACGGCGGCGTTGGCTACGTCCTCCAGTGTTCGCGGCACCACGACCACGTCACGTTGGTCTGGGACTGCCCCTGACCGGTCGAGCTCGTGACGGCCCGTGGCACAGATGGCGGTCGATGCCGCCAGCATTCCCGTCAGCCCCGAGCGGCATCTCGGGCAAACAGCTCGTCCACAGGTCTTGACTATTCCTCCCGTTGCATCGAGCCCGATCTGCGGCAGTTAAATGCTGCATGCGGCGGCGGGTTCGCTAGTCGGGTAAGAGAACGTACTGGTCGTGCTCTACGGACACACCCAGCTTGGCCAGCCGCCGCAGGGTCTGCAAGGTGTACGTGATGGCCGCGGTGGACACGTGAAGTCCACCATCGGCGGTGTTGCGGTCGCCGTGCATGGTGATGACCACCATGATGCCGGCACGCATGCCCAAGGTGCGGCAAGCCGTGTCGATACCTCCGGCGTACGGCTCGATGGCCTCCAGTAGGGAAACGACGACCTCTTCCGTGATGTAGTTGCGTACCTCTGGCAGGCCGTACGTCCAACTGCTGAACCGTCGTGATCTTGATGTTCCCGGTACCGGATCGCCGGAGTACCATGCTTCGGTCGGCTGAAGTCCTATCAGCCTTGTTACCTCGTCGGGGTTGAACGCCATCAGAGCTGCATCGCTGGGCGTGAACGGCGGCCCAGTCACCTCGACGTTCCGTACCAGATATAGGTACGCACGCTGGACGCAATCGGCCGGAAAATCGCTGCACCTGTTATCCGTCATCGGCGTAAAGAGTAGTGCGGGCCGTATCGCCGCGTCGCGCCTATATCTACCCCGGGATCGGCGGCAGCGCACTCAACTCGGCACGAGCGGACGGCTCCGGCGCCTCATCTGGTCACTGAACCTTTTTCAACCTCCCCTTGCGGATGACGACGATCCTCGACGAGCTTCGGCTGACCGAGTTGGCCACCTCGATCACCGGCGTATCCGCGATCGGTGCGGCAGCGATCCTGGCCCAGACCGGTGACCCGAACAGGTTCCCGACCGCCCACGCGTTGGTGAAGCACGCCGGCCTGGCACCACGGGAGAAGCTGTCTGGCAACTTCGTCGGCCGCACGAAACTGACCGGTCAGGGCCGACCCGGACTGCGGCTGGCGGCCTGGCGAGCGGTCTGGAGCGCGCAACGCGCCAACCCCGTCTACGCCGTCCGGTTCACCCACCTGACCACCAGAGCGCAGAACAAGTTCACCGTCACCCAGGCCCGAGCCGTGATCGCCGCGGCGGTCCTGCGGCACCTGCACGCCGTCATCACCACCGGCCAACCCTGGAACCCAGTCATCGCCGCCCACGGCACCACACATCCCACGGTGACACCCCTCGCCGCCTGAGATCAGAAGGCGGCCCGCCAAGCAGGGTCGGGCGAGCCCCACGCGGCGTTGAGGGACCACGGTCACCTCGACGCTCATCATGGGCAGCCCCACCCGTCGTCTCACCAATCCGATTACGCGCTGCTGGGCCCAACCCCATTACGGCTATGCAGGGACAGACGACGGACGAGGCACCGACCCCGAGCGTGACTCAAGCCGGCTTACGCTGATGAGCGGATACGTGGGCGGACACGCCTTACCCTCGTCGGCGTCTCCGCCATGATGGTTGTCGCCGACGTATCGACCTGACGCGGGTACGACAGTCGCACCCGAGCGGATGCGGCGGTGCCGCGGGATGCGCTACCTCCGCAAGGGCTCCACGCTGGCGGCCGGCACCGTTGCGATCACGTAATCCTCGGTCAGCTGCGACTGCACGTCGACCATCGGGCTCCTACCGACGTAGCGGACGACGAATACGGTCTCGCGGAGCCACGTCTCGTCATACCCGGCGAGACTCTCCGGCAACTCACCCACGAGTCGTACTGCATCACCCGGCCTGACCGCGGCATCTTCCGGAGCCTCACGGCGTTGCATGGCCGAGATCGCGTGTATGAGGGTCTGCAGCGGTTCGGTGTCCGCGCCGTAGTGCACCAGATGGCCCGCCTGGCCGAAGATCAGATGAGCCTCGGCTCTGCTCAGATCGGCGAGTGCCTCGACCGCACCAGGCGCCAGGGCAGACGTGTCGAGTTGCGCCGCCAACGCCAGCAACAGGCGATCGATGACATTCTCCGTAGCCTGCTCATCCGTCACCGGACGAGGATACGACCGGCCAACGGCACCGTGTCGGCCAGCGTGTGCAGAGCGAACTCCGGTGTCTGCAGACGACCAGCCAGTCCGCATCCGCTCCTCGGCACGACCGAACGCCGCATGTCGGCCGAACTCTGCCGCGCTGCGTGACCTGTCTGTGGCTGGCTGCCGCGCACGCTCTGTGGCAGATGAGTGCACTGCAACCAGAGGCATACTGATGCGGTGAGATCGCGGTTCGACCAAGCATCGGCGGAAGCAGCCGAAGCGCGCGGTGACTGGGCTACGGCGATCGCCGCGGTCAGTGAGTTCGCCGAGTGTTACAGCCGTGACCCTTACCGGCATAACGCGCACCTGTGGCACATGGATCTGCTCGTCAAGGCCGGGCTGCTGCGCGAGTTGGTCGATCGAGCCGAGATTGACGTGCACGCACGACGCAGGCTGGACCGGTTTCTGTACGAGGAAGGCCGCGACGGTGAACTACGTGAGCGTGCCCAGCGCGGTGACAAGAGCGCCCTGTACCTCCTGGTACGCCTGCTTCACGAGCGGGAAGGGCACGCGGCCACTATGCGGGCGGTCACCGACATCGATATGACCGACACCTACGCCATCGAGGTGGCACATCGGCCGCCAGCGAACGGGTAGTTCGGAGCAGCATCCTCGGCAGGAGGTCGCACAACGAACTGACAACGGCTCGTCCGCGCTGTCTGCCCTCACGATCGGTGACGTTCGCTCGGCGGCAATCCGTGCCTGTGACCTTGGCTTCGGGCTGGGACGGCCGCTGGCATGATGCAAACGGTTTCCCGGACGGATTGGACAGCATCGGCGGGTTGCGCAAGGACCGCGTCCTCAGGCGAACTCGCGCGCGGTGGACTCCAGCCTCTCGCGGTAGGCGGCCCACCACGCCTCGTCGCGATCGACCACGTCGTCGCCGGGCCACCGCCAGCCGACTTGGCCGTCGACCAGTTCACGCACGATGTCGGCGTGCCCAGCGTGCCGGTTCAGCTCGGCGAGCACGTGTACGAGGATGAGATGCAGCGTCACCGGCGCGTGTCGCCACCACCGCACCGAGCCGGGCGCGTCGATCGGGAGCGTCTCGATCGTGGCGTCCGCGTGTACCCAGACACGGTGCCACAGGCCGATGATGTCGTCGCGGGACTCGTCGGCCGTGGCCCACATCTCCCTGTTCGGCTCGGCGTCTTCGTCCAGACCCACGACAGGTTCGGGGAAGGGGCGGTCGAACACCTCGCCGAAATACCCTGCGGTCACCGTGGCCAGGTGCTTGACCAGCCCGAGCAGGTTCGTGCCGGTCGGCACGAGCGGGCGCCGCACGTCGTGCTCCGACAGCCCGTCGAGCTTCCCGAGCAGCGCCTCGCGCGCCTCCCGCAGGTATCGATGGAGATTTGCCTTGACGTCGAGGTCTGTCATGCCACCCAGAATCTCACCGCCGCGCAGAACAGTTCGGCGCCAGCCGAAACGGTTGCGTAGGTGGTGTCGTCCGGCGGATATAGATCTTGAAAGGCCAGGTTCGGCCGATGTGGTGATCGGTGTAATGCGTGAGACCCGGGGTAGATCGATGGTATGAGATACCCCGATGGTGGTGGTCTGTCTGCGCGGGGGCGGGCGAAGCGGGAAGGGTACGGCGGCAGGCGGCCGGGTGGTTCGCTCAGGGTGTGTCGGTGCCGGAGATCGCGCGCTGGCGGCGCGGACGTGTGGCACCTCGAAACTGGGTCCTGAGCGGCCTTCCCCGCCGGTCGGCTACGGTGACGTGATGCCCGAACTCCAGCGGCTCGACGCCCACCACGCCCCCACGCTGCTCCGGTTCGAGCGGGAGAACCGGGCGTTCTTCGCGCGGTCGGTGCCGGACCGGGGCGACGACTACTTCACCGGGTTCGCCCAGCGCCACGCCGAACTTCTCGCCGAGCAGGCCGCCGGCCTGCACCACTTCCACGTGTTGGTGGACGACGACGGAGCGGTGCTGGGCCGGTTCAACCTGGTCGACGTCGCCGACGGTGGCGCCGAGCTCGGTTTCCGGGTGGCCGAACGGGCGACCGGGCGGGGCATCGCCACCGACGGGGTCCGCCGGGTATGCGCGCTGGCCCGTGACGGGTACGGGCTGCGCCGGCTAGTCGCCAGGGCCGCGCTGGACAACGCCGGTTCGCTCGCGGTGCTCCGGCGCACCGGGTTCACCCCGGTCGGCGAGGTCGTATTGGCCGGCCAACCGGGGCTGCGCCACGTCCGTGACTTGACGGCCGACGCCTGATGGGCGCTGGCCGCCCTCAGCGCTGGGACGACTTGACCATCCCGAGCCAGTGCGCCGCCTCGTCGCCAGCGAGGATGCGATCCACGGTGAGGCTCGGACGCATCAGCGGGTAGAGCCGGCCGGCGTTCCATGACCTTGCGTACGGGGGCGGATCGAGGACGACAATCCGCTCGCCCTCCAGCAGCGGGATGTCCGCCGGGCGCCCCTCGTGCCAGATCCATTCGCCGTACGCGTCGACAAGGTTGAACTGGCCGCGGATGCCACCGGCCGGGGTCAGGTCCTCGCCGTCGGTGGCCGCAGCGATCGCGGCCGGGCTTGGCCGCTCGCCCGGCAGCAGCCCGCGCGACTCGTCACCGATCAGGCTCGCGGCCAGGAGCGTGTGCAGCTGGAAGTTGTCACCGATGCCGCTGATCGTGACCCGGTAGCCCCGGCCGGTCGGCCGGTGCAGCACGGTCAGCGGCGTGTCGTCCACGACCAGCAGCAGCCCGTACAACCAGTGCGCGGTGCCGATGTGCTCCCGGGTGGCGTCGATCGCCGGGGTGAGGCGCGCCCGCTCGGGCAGCGCCGTACGCACCTCCTTGCGCTGCGCCAGGTAGAGCACCGGCTGCACCCAATCGCCGCCAGCGAACCACGCCTCCACCAAGCCGTACGCCTCGCGCTCGGACAGGCCCGCCTGCGGCGCCGCGCCGACGAACCGCTCGATGGTCGCCTCGATCAGGCTCGGATCCTCGGCGTCCGGCAGGTCACCGCATGCCTCGCCGTACGCCGTCGCGAACCGTGCCGCTCGCTCCATGGCGTCAGTGGCCCGGCGGACCAGCGTCGGCAGCACCACCATCGGATCGCCGCCGAAGTCCGTCATGCCGCCGGCCACCTTGGCCAGATCGCCGCCCATGCCGATCGGGATCTCCGCCAGCAGTGGGGCGAGCCTGCCCAGCACCTCCTGCACCTCGCCGGGCTTCGCCTTCGTCGTCGCGCCGGCGATCCGCTCCAATGTCTTGTGGAACCCGTCCGCGTCCCGCCTGGCCGCCGCGTCGATCAGCTCGTCGCAGCTCTTCCCGAGGTTCTTTCCGAACAGCACCGGCCAATGCTACCGACGGCCCCCGACGCGTGAACATCGTCGATGAGACCGGCGAACAACCCGGACGCCGCCGTTTGAGCGCCGACACGCAGATCGATGCCTGGTTGTTGAACTGTTCCGTGGTCGAGAGCGCCCCCTTGACCGCGCCGTGGACATATAGCTGCGCGGTGCTGGTGCCGCCGGGCGTGGTCGCCGGCGTGACCACGCCCGCCAGGTGCTGCCAGTCCGAGGTGGCGGACCCGGTGGTGGAGGTGCTGGGCTGGAAACCGACCGTGCCATCCGCTCTCCGGACTGCCATGGTCAGCCGCCAGGAGTCGGCCGCCTTGTCGTAGAAGAGTTTCAGCGCCGAATTGTTGAGATCACCACCGATCGCGATGACGTGCCGATCGGTCCCCTGACTGCCAGCTTGGCCCAGGCCGTCAGGGTGAACGCCCGGGTGGTGTCGACCGGCGGCTGACCGACGATCGAAGCCGCGGTGCTGCCGGTGAACGACGCCGCGCCGCTGCGTTCGGCGGACCAGGTGACCGCGCCGCCGACCGTGCCGGTGTTGTTGCCGGCGGCGTCCGCGGTGGTGGTGCCGCCGGCCTGGTCCAGCTTCCAGCGCATCGTCGGGGTCAAGCCGTTGGCCAGGAAGGTGGTCTGCTGACGGACGCGGCCGAGCCTGGAGCTCGGCGACGAGCATGAGACGGTTGCCGCGCAGCACGGCGGCCACATCGCCGTGCTGCGCCACGACGACGGCGCCGTCCACCCGATCCGGCTGGGCGGGCACAGCGACTGACTGCGTCCGGCTGGTGGCCGCACACGGCGGCTGGCTGTGACTGTGAGCCGTAGGTGGCACATTTCAGCGGTTGTTGTCACCATGGCGTCGGCGGGTCGATGTTCACCGGAGTGGCAGATGACCCTCCTAGCCGCAGAGGGGGTCGCGATGGCTGGCGGACGATACCCGAAGGGGCTCTGGATGGGGCCGGTTGGCATGCTGATGCAGGTCTTCGGGTTCGGTGCTCTAATCGCCGGACTGGTCGCGTTGTGCGGCGGGCTACTTAGCGCCGATGGCGGACCACCGACGTGTGATGGCGGAGTTATGCGCCCAGGCGACCTGTGCCGCATCGTCGTTAATGGACGCGCCGATCTGGTCGGCTACGAAGAAATGGTGCGGCGGCAGGAAACTGGGCTGCGGGACGGGCTGATCATCGGTGGGACCGGGCTCGGCGGCGGAGCGGCGCTGCTGCTGGGCGGGCGGCGGCTGTTTCGCCGGAGCGCCCCGTGATGGATACCAGGTGGGTGAAACTTGGCCATCAGGGAGCGTAGGCAACCCCGGCATCCGCGTACGCTGGCTGTGTCACTTCCGACGATGCTTGTCGCTTTCGCCCGTTACAGCCGCGACGGCAGCTTCACCGTCCTACGCCGGCGCGCCCGCCTCGCGATCGTCCTGGCAGCCGGCTCGATCGCCGGGACGGTGCTGGGCGGCCTACTGCTCGGCGTCGTCCCGATACCGTGCTCGTTCTTGGACTGGCCGCGCTGCTCGTCCTCTCATCGATCAAGGTTTGGCACCACGCGACCGCCGAGTGACTTCCGCCAAGTGTGGGTGGGAGTGTCGGTGAATCACTCGCCGCGCAGGGCGGCGTAGGCACCGCGGTCCAGCACCGCCCACACGGCCGGATGACGCACGCTGTTGACCTGCGGACGCACTTCCCCGCACGTCGAGGAGGGCAGCGGGTTTCGCAGCCCCCTGGTTGCCCTTGACGGTGAGGATCCAGTGCGCGCCGCGTTCGGCGTTAACGATGGCCCCTACGGTGCCGTCACCACCGTCCAATGTCTACTCTCGCTGTTTGTCGGATGACGCTAGGTGAGGTCGGGTGGTCGGAGAGCGTTTCGCTCTCCGAATCCCGGAGATCGGGTTCGATGACGGCGGCCGTCGTCGTGTAGGCCGGTCGCCGGGCGGTGGCCGTCGCGGTCTGGTATGGACGCAGGTCCGCAGCGACGTTCCGTCGGGCATTCACGAATGGTCCGATCTACGAAGTACAGCGGAGTCGAGTGCGGCCAGGCGCTGGTTCAGCAACTGGTGTAGCTCCTCAGGGGTCTGGACACCTGAAACCGGCGGTTGACCGTCGATCACCAGCGACGGGATGCCCGTAATGCCGCGCTGGGCGGCCCGGCGTTCGTCGGCCCGAACATGCTCGGCGTAGTCGTCACCTCGGAGCAGGGTGCGTACGCCGGCTGGGTCTAGCCCGGCCTCGTTGCCCAGCCGTTCGAGGGTCTGCGGCTCGGCGACGTTGAGACCTTCGGTGTGGTAGGCGTGGAGCAGGCGCTCCATCATCGTGTCGGCGACACCGTGGTCGGCGGCGAGGTGACACAGCCGGTGGGCATCGAACGTGTTCACCGGCCGCGCGCGGTGCAGGTTGAGTTCCAAGCCTTCTGCCACGCCAAGTGCGCGGATCCGCATGATCCTGGTGGAAGCCTGTTCTCCCCACCAGCCCGCCATCGCCTCGGCGGCCGTCAGGCCGGGGAGCTTGCCTTCCTGCGGAGCGAGTTCGTAGCTACGCCAGACGACCTGTATCCGGTCGCGGTCGGCGATCTTGGCCAGAGCGGCGGCGAGGCGCCTCTTGCCGATGTAGCACCAGGGGCACAGGATGTCCGCGTATATCTCGATCTTCATGGGTACCTTCGAATGGCGGGCAGCGTTGGATCGCTGCACATGCTCGGGTGAGTCGGGTTCAGGCGTCGGTCTGCTGCGGACCGGGACCGACCTCGCGGACGACGACGTAGCGGGGGTCGCCGCTCATCCGGGGTTCGGCCCTGCCGGACAAGCCGTCCAGTGCCTTGCCGATAGCTGCCATCCGGCCTTCGGTGTCGGAGGTCGCCTCGAAGTTGCGGTAGTCCGCCTCGCTTGCCCAGTGCACGATGTTGTAGACGCGGGTGCCGTCGGTGCTGACGTGGAACCGGGCCGACCGGTACCCAGGATAGAACCGGACCCACCGCTCCTGAATGTCTGCGAAGGCAGCCACGAGTTCACGTTGCGTGTCAGGTCCATCGACCGTGTAGTCGATGATCGAATAGAAGCCGGTGTCAGTACTCATGTGCTCTCCGGTGGATGGGCTATCAGAGATCGTGGTCCTGGCTTGGATCTTTCAACCCCAACCAGGCTTGAGGTCAACAGCGGCCGCAGCCGACCTGACCTTGCCCAAGCTCGAACAGCGGTGACAGCCCGATCCCACCGCGCCGGACCACACCCAACGAGACGAGCCCTCACCTGGACCACACACGCCGGCAACCGCGTGGGCGGGCGCCCGATGCTCGTCAGCGAACGCCGAATCACCGAGGGCGAGAAGGTGTCGCCGTCGGACCTCGCCTCGCCAGCCGCCCAACCCTGACCGCAGCGGGAACCGCACAGTACATCCGGACAACCGGGCACAGAGCAAGGCCGGACCTACCTTGCGGACCGCTGGCCAGGTCGGTCGTCATCGGCAAACTTCAGGCGGATGCGACAACCGCATGACAGCTTGCTACCGGTTGGTGCCGGTTGGTGCCGGGCGCTACGGGGTGTCGGCCCCGGCTTGCGGGCGGCGCGGGCCGGTCCTGGCCGCGCGGAGTGCGAGCGGGGAGGCTGCGGCGGCGAGGGCGCCGCCGATCAGCGGGGCGACGATGAAGACCCAGAGTTGCGACAGCGGTGCACCACCGTTGAACAGGGCCGGTCCGATCGACCGGGCGGGATTGACCGAGGTGCCGTCGAGGGTGACCGCGACCAGGTGGCAGGTGCCGAGGGCGAGTCCGATAGCCAGACCGGTCACGCCGACCTGCTCGGTGCGGCTGGTGACCACGAGCACGACCAGCACGAAGAAGAAGGTGAGCACGATCTCCAACACGAGGGCGCCGCCCAGGTTGATGGTGGCGCCGTATTCGTTGGCGCCGAGGTGGCCGGTCTGGTCGGGAACATCGCCCCAGTGCGATAACGCGAAGATCAGGAAACCGGCGGCGATGCCGCCGAGTACCTGGGCGATCCAGTAGCCAATCGCTCCTGGCAGGGAGATCCGGCCGGTGAGGAGCGCGCCGAGAGTGACCGCCGGGTTGACATGACAACCCGAGACGGGCCCGAAGACATAGACCAGAGCGAGGAGGACCAACCCGAACGCGAGCGCCACCACGACGACGCCACCCGTGTCCAGAGCAGCGACAGCGGTCCCGGCGCCGAAGAACACCAGTAGGAACGTGCCGAGTAACTCGGCCCCGTATCGCTTGCCGTTGTCCACCCGGCCACACTAGGCATGAACGGTCCGGCTTCGGACCAGTTCGCGGGATTGTCGCCCCTGGAACGAGCCGCGCCGAATCGGTCGCCCGGCGACTACTGACGGCGGCACGGTACCGGCATGGAGGATGAGGAGGTGCGGTCGCTGTCCCCGGGTCACATCGCCATCGACGGCGCCGGCGTTACGCACGATGGTACCTCTGATGTCGGGCCGGTACATGGTCGGCGACAGCGGTCGCGATCCAGCCGACCGCGCTGACGAAGGCGCGGGCGGCGGCATAGCGTGCACCCCGAGCAACAGGGCTGGCGGGGATACGGGAGAAAGGGGCAGCCCGGTGGATGAGGAGCGTCCGCCAGCGCCTGGTTCGACAGGTGCTACTTGTCGGCCGTACCGGGTTCACCGCTGATCGATTCCTGGTAGATGTCCGCGTAGGTGCGCGAGTCTTTCACCAGGTCGTCGCAGAAGGCCGCGACGTCGTTGCCGACGAGCTCCAGGACTCCCTTGCCGGCCGCCACGCCCTCCTCGAAGAAATCGAGGATCCCCGAGAGTAGCGTCCCGTCAACCAGTTCGACTGGCCCGACCTTCAAGTAGTACCTCTGTATCTCCTTGTAGACGATCTGGTAGTCCCGTGGGAGTGCCTTGACCCGGGCCATGTGCGCCCGCCACTGCTTCTTGCCCTCGATGATGTCCTGGATACCCACGTCATCCTCCTAGCTGGCCCAGTTTCCTTGCGACGTTCCTGTTCAACTGCTCGCGCCACCGGTCGCGATAGGTCCGGGCTCCTTGGCCGCCGGCCAGCGCCGCGCAGAAGCCCGCGATGTCGTCACCCAGCACCTCGTGAATGCTCTGCCCGTCCGCCGCTGTCTCCTCGAGCAGCCCCAGGGCGCCGTCGGCGATCGGTGTCAGGTTGCGACCCGTGAAGCCGCCGTAGGGGAAGAGGTGAACCACGATCTGTCCCCATGCCGCCCGGTAGTCGGCCGGCAATGCCTCGGCCCGGGCTTCGAACGCCTTCCATTCCCTGGTGAGGTCGCTGCCGGTAATGGTCTCCCAGAAATTCATTCCCCGCCCTCCTTGAGCTTGTCGATTCGTGATGAGAGGTACTCCCACTTGACCCAGAACCTCCCGAGTTCTTCGCGCCCCGCGTCGTTGAGCGCATAGAACTTGCGCGGCGGCCCCATCCCGGACGGCCGTTTCGTCACCTGAACGAGTCCGTTCTTCTCCAGTCGCAGCAGAATGGTGTACACCGTGCCCTCGATGACGTCGACGAAGCCGAGTTCGTTCAGCCGACGCGTGATGGCGTACCCGTAGGTTTCCTCGCTGCCGATGATCTCAAGCACACAGCCCTCGAGTGTGCCCTTCAGCATCTCCGTGAGGTCGTCCATCCCCGTTCCTCCTGGCCACACCAGTACTCGGTGACACCGAGTACCACTATACGGTAACACGAGGTAGTGGAAGTGCCCAGCAAGCGGTGCAGCGGAGGCAGTAGCGCAAGCAGGGTTGCCTGACCAGCAGGGTCTGAGCCACAGGTGTGCGGTTCCGTCCATGGGTGGGTAAGCGGCCACCGTCGAGCCTGGACGATTGGATGGGCTGACCAGGCGCGGCAGTGGCCGCCACTTCAGGATTGACGTTCAGCGAGGGGTCGGGGTGTTCGACAGGCTAGGGGCGTGGTGCGGCCGGCCGGAGCAGTTCAGGTGAGGCAGGATCGGACGGCTTTGGCCAGGTTCGATGCTCGTGGTTCGCCTTGACGGAAGGACCAGAGGTTCGTGACGTAGCCGAAGCCGACCCCGGCATCGGGGTCCGCGAAGGCGATCGATCCGCCGGATCCGGGATGGCCGAACGACCCCGGCCCGAGCATCGGCATCGGCGGGCAGGCCCGCCAGAACCCGAGTGACATGTAGAAGGAGCGGTCGGCCGGGACGGTCAGCTCCGGTGGCAGCCCGTGCATCCGGGTCTTGTCCGTCTGCACGACCGTCATCCTCTCCACCGTCGACGGTTCGAGCAGCCGCACACCGTCGACG
Organism: Plantactinospora sp. ZYX-F-223; assembly: GCF_039649625.1. Classification (NCBI taxonomy): domain Bacteria; kingdom Bacillati; phylum Actinomycetota; class Actinomycetes; order Micromonosporales; family Micromonosporaceae; genus Plantactinospora; species Plantactinospora sp. ZYX-F-223. Next base: position 26,152 of record NZ_JBDJAV010000060.1, read on the forward strand.
TCGCTCACCGTGGCGGCGTACATCCGTGCCAGCGATCGCGCGTCGGCGACCATGTTCGCGGCCGGGAACTCCGCCGCGCGCCAGGCACGCGTAGTGAAGTACTCCGACGTGTTGTCCAGGGCGCCCCCGAGCTCGCCGGCGCGGGCCTGCACCGAGTCCGGACCCCATACGGCGGTCATCCATGCGGTGACCGTGTCCGGATCGAGCCCGGTCGTCTCGATCATCCCGGCGACGAACTCCTCCATGGTGAACGGAGCGGCGTACTCGATCCTGGCCACCCGTTCCTCGTGTTCCTCGGGCAGGCCGATCCACGCGCTCAGTCCGAGAGGGGCGGCAATCTCGTCGGCGAAGAACGTGCCGAGGGACTTGCCGGAGACCCGACGCACGATCTCCCCGACCAGATATCCGTAGGTCATGCTGTGGTAGACGTGCTCGGTGCCCGGCCGCCACAGCGGCTTCTGCGCCTCGAGTGCGCGGATGACCGGGTCCCAGGCGCACGCCTGCGCGAACGTCAGCGGTCCGTCGACGACCGGCAGGCCGGCCTGGTGTGACAGCAGCCAGCGCACCGGGATCCGGTCCTTGCCGGCAGCGCCGAACTCCGGCCAGTACTCGACGACCGGGGCGTCCAGGTCCAGCTCACCGCGCTGCGCCAGCATGTGGGCACAGATCGCGGTCGCGCCCTTCGTCGTGGATGCGACCTGGACGATGGTGTCGTCGTCCCACGGCCGTTTCGTCTCGCGGTCGGCGAAGCCGTCCCACAGGTCGACGACGGGGCGCCCGTCCACGTAGACGGAGCACGCCGCGCCGATCTCGCCGGGGTTTCCCTCGAAGTTCGCGTGGAACGCGTCGGCGACCTTTCCCCAGCCCTCCTCGACATAGTCGCCATTACCCGTGCTGGAGTCGTTGCCCGAGCCAACCGGGCCAGCGAGTGCGCCGGCATCCCGCACGCCGTTGTTCGGGGTCCGGCGCCGATCGTGTTCCTGTCCGGCGGCCCCGCTTGTCGTGCCTGCCATGACGTAGTCCTTTCTGCTCATTCGGGAGTTCTGGAAAGACGCGCGCTGTATCGACCGACAATCCCGTCACTGGTTCGGTGCTGTCGGGGTAGGGGTACGAGAATTGCCCGCCGCCTAATTCACAGATGGACCGAGCGCTTGTTTCATGTCGTGACGCTCGGGCCGGCGTCGGTGACGCCGTCGCGGCGAGGGCGGTGATGATACGGACCTGACCGGGTGGACCGGTTTCTGCCGGCCGCGCGTTCTCCGCTGGTGAAAGATGCCTTGCGATGTAGGTTGCGGTCCGACGATGTCGACAACGAACCTCGGCGCCCGGCCGGGCGAGTCAGGGCGCTGTCAGCTGATCTTGCGGCGGTAGATGGCGGTGGCGGAGACGTACGTGACGATGAGGATGCCGACGCACCAGGCGAGGGCGATCCAGATGTCGGTGCCGACCGGCTGCTGTGTGAACAGGTTCCGGATGGCGTTGACGATGGCGGTCACCGGCTGGTGTTCGGCGAAGGCGCGTACCGGGCCGGGCATGGTGTCGGTGGGTACGAAGGCCGAGCTGATGAACGGCAGGAAGATGAGGGGGTAGGAGAAGCCGCTCGCGCCGTCGACGGACTTCGCGGTGAGGCCGGGGATGACGGCGAGCCAGGTCAGCGCCAGCGTGAACAGGATGAGGATGCCGGCGACCGCGAGCCAGGCCAGTACTCCCGCTCCGGAGCGGAAGCCCATGAGCAGGGCGACGCCCACGACGACCACGAGCGAGACGAGGTTGGCGACCAGCGAGGTCAGCACATGTGCCCAGAGTACGGACGACCGGGCGATCGGCATGGACTGGAATCGCTCGAAGATGCCACTCTTCATGTCCAGGAAGAGTCGGAACGCGGTGTAGGCGATGCCAGAGGCGACTGTGATGAGCAGGATGCCGGGCAGTAGGTAGTTGACGTATGAGTCGGTGCCTGTGTTGATCGCGCCGCCGAGTACGTAGACGAAGAGCAGCATCATGGCGATCGGCGTGATCGCGGTGGTAATGATGGTGTCCACGCTGCGAGTGACGTGTGTGAGGGATCGGCCGAGCAGGACGGCGGTGTCGCCGAGGAAGTGTTTGGTCATCGTCGTTCCTTCACTTGTCCGCGCCGACGGCGCGGTCATCGGTGGTGTCGTTCTTGTCGTCGGCGCCGACGATGGCGAAGAAGACGTCCTCGAGGGTCGGCTGCTTCTCGACGTATTCGACCTTGGCCGGTGGGAGCAGTTGCTTGAGTTCGGTGAGGGTGCCGTTGACGATGATCCGACCCTCGTGGAGGATCGCGATCCGGTCGGCGAGTTGTTCAGCCTCGTCCAGATACTGCGTCGTGAGCAGCACCGTCGTGCCCTGGTCGGCGAGTTTCTTGACGGCCTGCCACACCTCGATGCGCGCCTGCGGGTCGAGGCCGGTCGTCGGCTCGTCGAGGAAGATGACCGGCGGGTTGCCGAGGAGGCTCATCGCGATGTCGAGGCGCCGGCGCATGCCCCCCGAGTACGTCGACACCTTCCGCGCCCCGGCGTCGGTCAGCGAGAAGCGGGCGAGCAGCTCGTCCGCGATCCTGCCGGGGTTCTTGAGGTGCCGCAGCCGGGCGACCAGGACGAGGTTCTCCCGCCCGGTGAGGATCTCGTCGACGGCGGCGAACTGCCCGGTGAGGCTGATCGACTCCCGCACGTGCGCCGCCTTCGAGGCGACGTCGAAGCCGTTGACGGTGGCCGTCCCGGCGTCTGCCTTGAGCAGCGTGGACAGGATCTTCACGACCGTGGTCTTGCCCGCCCCGTTCGAGCCGAGCAGAGCGAAGATGCTGCCCCGCGCCACCTCGAAGTCCACGCCACGCAGCACATGCAACTTCTGGTACGACTTCTCCAGACCCCGCACCTGAATGGCCGGCCCCGGAACCTGCGTGCTCGTCACCTGTTCTCCTCCGCCCGCTCGATGCTCTCGATCGCCTGGGTCAGCCGGGCCCGCTCCCGGTCGATGTATCCGCCCTTCCGGTAGTTCCGGATCAACTCCTCCACGAACTCCACGGGGTCCTCCCCGACGATCTCGCGGATCGGGGTCCCGTCCGCCGCGGCCCGCTCGAAGAGATCGGCGACATCCTCGAACAGCGCGGCCGCGCTCTCGCCGGTCACCGGCCCGAAGTGCATCAGGTATCGCTCGATCGCCTCGACCGCCGTCCGGTAATTCGGCGGAAGCTGCTTCACCCGCGCCTTGTACTCCCGCCACCGCCGTTTCGGGCCGATCACCTTCGAGATGAAGCCGCCCTTTTCACCGTCGGACATCGTTACTTGCCTCCTTCGTGGAGCTGTTCCAGTCGTTCGGTGAGGAAGCTCCAGGTCCTCCAGAACTCTTCGAGGTATTCCCGGCCCTGCGCGTTGAGGGAGTACACCTTGCGCGGCGGGCCCTTCTCGGACGGGACCTTCTGCACGTCGACGAGGCGCTTCTGCTCCACCCTGACCAGCAGGGCGTAGATCGTGCCCTCGGCGATGTCGGAGAAGCCCTGCCCCCGCAGCCACGCCGTGATCTCGTAGCCGTACGCGGGCCGCATGGCCAGGATCGCCAGGACGATGCCCTCCAGCGTTCCCTTGAGCATCTCCGTCATCTGCTTGCCCATTGATCACCTCCCCGCCAGGTAGTCAGCGGTGTTGACTACCGGTAGACAGTAACACTGACTACCGGTACCTAGCAACAACGAATAGCGGAGACGGGAACCGGGGTCGGCCACCGAACCGTGGCTACGGCAAGGCCGTCGGCCTCGACCACGCACGCCTGCACTTCTGTGTACGTATGCATGTACGTAGTCTTACACGTATGAGTAGACTCCTGTCCAGAGGTGAAGAGCACATGCCGAACAAAACGATCTACATCGCCGACGACGACCTGCCGCTGCTGGTGCGCGCCCAGGAACTGACGGGCAGCAACCTGTCGGCCGCGATCGTCACGGCACTACGTCGACTGGTCCAGGTCGAGGAGGCCAAGCAGGCCGGCTTCGATGAGATCACCGTAAAGGTGGGCGTCGGGCGCGCCGTAGTCAAGCGCTTCCTCGGCACCGCGCTGGGCGAGTGGACCTCGTCGAGCGGGGAGGGCGAGGAGAGATACTCGCTGTTCCGGACCAGCAAGGGCCGCTTCGCCGTGCACCACGTCCGGTCAGAGCTACACACCCCGGTCGGGCCCAACGCGGAGCGCGGCAAGAAGTGGTCCACCGGCTGGCGCGGTTGGATCGGTGACTGGTCGCCGGACCAGGCCTGGATGCGGACCCCGGCCCAGGCCACGTTCTCGGTTGTCGACACCGTCGAGGAACTCGAAGCGCTGCTGCCAGCAGAGCTCTACGCGGTCGCACTGCGGACCATCAACGACGAGCCGGTCGTGGAGGACCTCGACATCTAAGCCGGCCAACTGCGCGCTGGCAAAGCGGGCCGGCCGCCCAGATCCGTCCGATCTACTGGATGGGCCCCGACATGCGGTCCGCCCTCCCCCGGACGCCCCGGTCGGCCTCGAGTCGCCCACTCCTGGCAGCACCTGGAGACCGTCGGCGTCCTGAGCGCCTGGATCGTGCTGGGTGGAGGTCAGGAACTAAGCGTGTGCCAGCACCCCCTGGGGCTCTCGTAGCGAGGGGGTCATTGATCAGAGCGCTGCCGCCGCACCGGGAGTGATCATGGGCGGCGCCGTCGGCGGCGCTTTACCCGATTCCCGGCGAAGTCGAACCGATGTGCGCCACGATGTCTGCGCGTCGGCAGTACGACAAGGCCGGGGACGGGGGCTGTCAGCGGATGGGTCGGGCGGTGCGGGGGCGGAGCGCGCCCAGGGGTGCCGGGCTGCGCGGCTGGCTGTTGCAGGGGATGCGACCGGGCCGGGTCCGGGGCCCCTACACGGCGCCGGACACTCCCCACCAGCGGTCGTGGTGGCGGGTGATGTGCCTGACCGGCCTCGACTACTTCTCGACCCTGGGCTACCAGCCCGGCATCGCCGCGCTCGCCGCCGGCGTGGTCTCCCCGGTCGCCACGCTGGTCCTGGTGGCGCTGACCCTGCTCGGCGCCCTGCCCGTGTACCGCCGGGTGGCCCGGGAGAGCCCGCACGGGCAGGGGTCGATCGCAATGCTGGAGCACCTCCTACCGCGCTGGAGAGGCAAGCTGCTGGTACTGGCGCTGCTCGGCTTCGCCGCCACCGACTTCATCATCACCATCACCTTGTCCGCCGCCGACGCGAGCGCCCACATCCTCGAGAACCCGTACCTGCCCGCGCCGATGCAGGACGCGCAGGTCGGGGTGACGCTGGTGCTGATCGCTGCCCTGGGCGCGGTGTTCCTAAGGGGGTTCAAGGAGGCGATCGGCATCGCGGTCGTCCTGGTCGCGACCTACCTGCTACTCAACGCGATCGTGATCACGGCAACGCTCGGACACCTGTGGAGCCGACCGCACCTGGTCGCCGACTGGCGGCACCTGCTGGTCAACGAACATCCGGACCCGTTCGGGATCCTGGTGGTGGCGCTGCTGGTCTTCCCCCGACTCGCGCTGGGCCTCTCCGGCTTCGAAACCGGAGTGGCGGTCATGCCACTGATTCGGGGACGGGCAGCCGACGACCCGGACCAGCCTGAAGGACGCATCCGCGGCGCCCGGCGGCTGCTGGTCACCGCCGCGGTGATCATGAGCGTCTTCCTGATCACGAGCAGCTTCGTGACCACTGTGCTCATCCCGCATGAGGAGTTCGAGGCGGGCGGGGAGGCCAACGGCCGGGCGCTGGCGTTCCTCGCCCACGCCCACCTCGGCAACGGCTTCGGCACCGTATACGACCTGAGCACCGTGCTGATCCTGTGGTTCGCCGGGGCGTCGGCCATGGCCGGCCTGCTCAACCTCGTCCCGCGCTACCTGCCCCGCTACGGCATGGCACCCGACTGGACCCGGGCGATCCGCCCCCTCGTCATCGTCTTCACCCTGGTGGCGTTCCTGATCACCCTGATCTTCCGCGCCGACGTCACCGCCCAGGGCGGCGCATACGCCACCGGCGTCCTCGTCCTGATCAGCTCGGCCGCGCTCGCTGTCACCCTCTCCGCCCGCCGTCGCCACCAGACCGCCCCGGCGCTCGGGTTCGGGGCCATCACCGTGGTACTCGGGTACACGACCATCGCCAACATCATCGAACGACCCGACGGCGTGCGGATCGCGGTCGTGTTCATCGTGGCGATCATCGCCACCTCGATCCTGTCCCGGACGCTGCGGGCGACCGAGCTACGCGTCACCGACGTGCGCCTCGACGCCCTCGCCCGACAGTTCACCACCGACGTGATCAGGCGTGGCGGCGAGTTACATCTCATCGCGAACGAGCCTCATGAGCGTGACGAGACCGAGTACCGCGAGAAGGAGGCCGAACAACGCGCGCACAACCACATTCCCGTCGGTGAACCGGTGCTGTTCCTGGAGGTGACCGTACGGGACCCGTCCGAGTTCGAATCCGACCTGGTGGTGACCGGCGAGGAACGCTTCGGCTACCGCATCCTGCGGGTCGAGGGCGCCAGCATCGCGAACACCCTCGCCGGCTTCCTCCTACACCTGCGCGACACCACCGGCCGACTACCCCACATCTACTTCGCCTGGACCGAGGGCAACCCCGTGATGTACCTGCTGCGGTACCTCTTCCTCGGCGACGGCGAGATCGCACCACTGACCCGTGAGGTACTACGCCAAGCCGAACCCGATCCCAGCCGCCGGCCACTGGTACACGTCGGATAACCCCGTCGCTGACCTCCCCGACCGCGAGCGGGCACCACCGGCTCCTGGTGTGGGGTCGCCACGGCGTGGCTCGTACCGGCGGGGCCTCGACGGCGCCGGGACATGGCACGGCCGCGCTGGCAGCCCGAAGGCGACCGGCCGCGACCGGCGCCCTTTGCATACCGGACCCCGGGCCGGTTACCGCTGCCAGACGTAGCCCGGCCCGGCCGACAAGCCGACGGCTCGATCCGGTCGCAGGGTAGGTGCCAGCGCCCTGGAAGCAAGGTGTCTGACAGCTCTCATACCCCGGTGCTGGCGATCTTGACGCTTCCTTGACGGCTGTGGTCGTTGACCAGGCCAGCCCACTGCCATAAGCATGGCGAGCCGGTCGAAACGGCTGTCCACGTCGAGGGACCGGCATGTGGCGATGAGCGGGTGCCTCGGGCGGTCCTGGCCGCCGCGGCGGGGGTGCGTGTCCTGGGGAGGACTGATGAGGGTGACCGGCGATCTCGCGGTGCCGGACGTGGTGGAAAGACCCGGCAGCAAGCCGGCGCCGACCGGCCGGTTGACGGGGTGGTTGCTACGGCATCAGGTACAGCCGGTCGGGCCGGCGGCGGGCGAGGCCCACGCCCAGCCGCACACCTGGTGGAAAGTGATGTGCCTGACCGGAGTCGACTACTTCTCCAGCCTGGCCTACGTGCCGGCGATCGCCGCACTGGCGGCCGGGGCGGTGTCACCGTTGGCGACGTTGCTGATCGTGGCGTTGACCCTGCTGGGAATGCTGCCGATGTACCGGCGGGTGACCCGGGAGAGCCCGCACGGCGCCGGCTCGGTCGCGATGCTGGAGAACCTGCTGCCATTCTGGTGGGGCAAGCTGTTCGTACTGGTCCTGCTCGGCTTCGTCGCGACGTCGTGGATCATCACGATCACACTGTCCGCGGCGGACGCCTCCGTGCACGTGGTGGAGAACCCGTACCTACCGGCCGCCCTGCACGGCCACGAGGTAGCGCTGACCGTCGTCCTGCTACTGGTGCTGGGCGGAGTGTTCCTGCTCGGCTTCAGCGAAGCGGTCAGCGTGGCGATCCCGCTGGTCGCGGTCTTCCTCGGAATGAATACGGTGATCATCCTGGCCGGGCTGGTCGAGGTCGTCACCACCCCCGCGGCGCTGTCGGCGTGGACCGACGCGCTCACCACCGACGGCGTCGGAGGTCTGGCCGGGCCGGCCCTGCTGGCGTTCCCGCTGCTGGTGCTGGGCCTGTCCGGGTTCGAGACAGGGGTGAGCATGATGCCGCTGGTCGCCGCGGACGGCACCGACGAACGGCAACGGCTGGAATCCCGGATCCGCAACACCCGCAAACTGCTCACCGCCGCCGCCGTCATCATGAGCGTCTACCTGCTGGCGAGCAGCTTCGTCACCACCGTGCTGATCCCCGCCGACGAGTTCCAGCCCGGCGGTGACGCCAACGGCCGGGCGCTGGCCTGGCTCGCCCACCACCAGCTCGGCGAGGCGTTCGGCACCGTCTACGACATCAGCACCATTCTCATCCTCTGGTTCGCCGGCGCGTCGGCGATGGCCGGCCTGGTCAACATCGTGCCGCGCTACCTGCCGTCGTACGGGATGGCGCCGGAGTGGGGCCGCGCCGTCCGTCCGGTGGTGCTGGTCTACACCGTGATCTGCGTGGCGATCACGATCGCCTTCGGGGCCGACGTCAACGCCCAGGCCGGCGCGTACGCGACCGGGATCCTTGCGATGATGGTCTCCGGCGCCTTCGCGGTCACCGTCTCGGCGGCACGCCGCCGGCAGCGCCTCGGCGTGGCCGGGTTCGGACTGCTCACCGCCGTGCTGCTCTACGCCCTGGCCAGCAACATCGTCGAGAAGCCCGACGGGATCGCGATCTCCGGGGTGTTCATCGCCGGGATCATCGTCGTGTCGCTGATCTCCCGGGTATCCCGCACCACCGAGCTACGGGCCGACCGCATCGAGTTCGACCTGGCCGCCCGCCAGTTCGTCACCGATTCCCTGGCGCACGACGGGGCGCTGAACCTGATCGCAAACCGACGCCAGGTTGGCGACGCCGCCGAGTACGCCGGCAAGGAACGCGAGCAGCGCACCGACAATCCGGTGCCGGGCAGCGCCGACGTGCTGTTCCTAGAGATCGACGTGGTCGACCCGTCGGCCTTCAGTGACACCCTGACCGTGCGGGGTGTCGACGTCGACGGGCACCGGGTTCTGCGTGCGGAGTCCCCGGCCGCGCCGAACGCGATCGCGGCGATCCTGCTCGCCCTGCGTGACACCACTGGTGTCCGACCGCACTGCTACTTCGCCTGGGCCGAAGGCAGCCCCCTGGTGCACATGTTCCGCTACTTCCTCCTCGGCCGCGGCGACACGGCCCCGGTGGTACGCGAAATCATCCGCCGGAACGAACCGGATCCCGGCCGCCGGCCGGGCATCCACGTCGGAAGTTGAACCTGGAAGCGGCTGGTGGGGTCGTTTGTGACAGCGATCGTTAGTTGGCCGGCCTCGCGCTTCTGAGCGGCAGCAGAGTGATACCTCGAGGAACAGCGTGATCGGCACGTTCGCGGCGCGGAACAGCTTCAGTGCGAGCGGGTTCTTCTCCCAGCCGTCGTCGATGGTGATGAAAGCGATTTTCTGCGTCGTGGGGATGCGGCTGAAGAAGCTGGCCGTCCCGTCCTTGGGCAGCGTCACCTTGGTCGGGGCGGGCGCCGGCGGGAACTTGGGGATCCGGCCGCGTAGGTTCGCCGGCAACGCGGCCAGCGCGGGGCCTCGACGGCCGCCGCTTCCGGAGCTGTCAGCCAGTAAACCTTTTTCAACTGGACCGCGCGGCGCTCACGCACCGCGTCCGACCTTGCGGTCCGCCGGACCGCAAGGGGAGGTTGAAAAAGGTTCAGTGGTCCAGGAGCGGAGCTTGTCGGGGTTGAGTACGGCCCAGATGTGGTTGATGCGGTCGTCGGTGACGTCGAACGCCATCACCGACACGGTGACGCCGTCCCGCTGAGCCACCAGTCCGGGTTGACCGTTGACCGTGCACTCCTGGAGCGTTACGCTGGCCGCCACGGCGGGCCGGCCGACGAAGAAGCGGGCAACCTGCTCGGCGCCCTCGACCGGGTGGAGCGCGGCGGTGACCAACCCTCCGCCGTCGCCGGTCGCCGTGGCGTCGGGGGCCAGCAGGCCGATGAGTGCGTCGATGTCCTTGGCCTCCCACGCGCGCTTGAAGGCCCGGACGACGTCTGCACGCCGGGCTGACGAGCCCGGGTCAGGCCGCGGGACGCGGATGCGCCGGCGGGCCGACGCGGCGAGCTGGCGGCATGCCGCCGGGCTACGGCCGACGATCGCGGCCACGTCGGCGAAGGGGTAGCCGAAGACGTCGTGCAGGATGAACGCGACCCGCTCGGCAGGGGTCATCGCGTCGAGTACGACCAGGAAGGCCATGCTGACCGACTCGTCGAGGGTGACCCGGTCGGCCGGGTCGAGGCCGCCGCCGGACCGCCCGCTGATCCACTCCGCCCGGTCAGGCAGCGGCTCCGGGATCCATTCGCCCACGTAACGCTCGCGCCTGATCCGCGCCGAGCGGAGCAGGTCCAGGCAGATACGGCTGGCAACGGTCGTCAGCCAGGCGCCGGGAGAGTCGATGTCCTCCTGCTGCCGGGGGGACATGGCGTACCAGCGGGCGTAGGTCTCCTGTACGACGTCCTCCGCGTCGGCCAGGGAGCCCAGCAGCCGGTACGCGAGGTTGGTCAGCCGACGCCGCTCGCCGACGATCGCGCTCAGGCTCGGGTCGGGCCGACCGGGTCCCGGCTCGGACGGGTTGGTCATGGGTTTCACCGGCTCCTTCAGACGATCTGGCTCACCTCTCACGACGAACCGTCGCCCCGAATTGTGAGGTCCGCACGTCGCCTCACATCTCGTCGGGCTGTCTCGTCGTACCGGTCAGAACCGCACAGGAAGGAAACCGATCGTGGAACCCGTGCACGTCGCGATCATCTACTACAGCTCCACCGGCACCATACACACGTTGGCGCAAGCCGCCGCCGGAGGCGCCGAGAAGGCCGGCGCCACCGTGCGACTGCGCAAGGTCGCCGAAACCGCCCCGCCGGAGGCGGTCAGCGCCAGGCCGGAGTGGGACCGACACCTGAAGGACACCGCCGACATCGCCGAGGCCAGCCACGACGATCTGGATTGGGCTGACGCGGTGCTGTTCGGCACTCCCACCCGCTACGGCAACCCGGCCAGCCAGCTGCGCGCATTCATTGACACCACGGGCCCGCTGTGGTTCCAGGGCAAGCTCGCCGACAAGGTGTACTCGGCCTTCACCTCCTCCAGCACCGCTCACGGCGGACAGGAGTCCACCCTCTTGGCGCTGGCGAACACGTTCTGCCACTGGGGCGGCATCATCGTGCCCCCCGGCTACACCGACCCCATCCAGTTCCAGTCCGGCAACCCCTACGGCACCTCCCACGTGGTCGGCGACGGCCCGCCTGGTGAGGTGATCCTGCAGGCGGCCCGCCACCAGGCCCGCCGGGTCGTCGACATCGCCGCCTGCCTCAAGGCCGGCCGCGCCGCCTGATCGCGCGCAGGACACCGATGGCGCCGGTCGCGGCGCGGGCGGGGTCCCGGCGGTGGGTGCGAGGGAAGGGTGTTGACGATCGGTTCGTGACGGCAGACCGCGACACCCTTCTCACCGCGCGGCACGTGAAGATCGACGACTGGCTCGGCGGCACACAAGGCCGAGGGTGGCGGCGTCCAGACCGTCGTCGCCGACGACCCGCGGGACGCCGGCCAGATTGACCTGGTCCAGCACCTGCGGCAGGAAGCCGACAGGTTCCGTCGCGGCGACTTCACCGACCCCGCGAGCATCCACGGCGGCCGTTTTCCCGGACTCGCCGTCCTCCGCGACAGCGCCGGGAAGATCACTATCGAGTATGAGGAGACCGGTGACGATCGCCCGGATCACCTACACCACCAGCGACCCGGCGATCGTCACCGCCCTGCACGCCTGGTTCGACGCCCAGGTCAGCGACCATGGCGTACACGCGACGCCCGCAGCGCCCTCGCCGACGACGCCCGCGCCGGCTACGACATCGACTTACCGTTGACCACAGCGATCCCCGTATCGAGTGGTGGTTGCGACAGCCGGCACGCCGGAATTCCCCGCTGGCTACGATGACCATGATGGCAGCCATGACCCGACACCAGCTCGGCCGCGTACTTGCGGCGGGCCTGTCATCGGTTCGGCTGCTTGCCCTGCTCGGCGCCCTCGTCGGCGTGATCGTCATGCACCAGCTCGCCGGGACGGTTGCACCCGGCGGTCATCATCACCACGATTCGGGCGGGCCGGGGCCCGACGTGGCGGTGGCCCAGGCGATGACGCCCGGGGATGTGGGGCAGGCGGTGGTCGACCGCGGAGCCCAGGCATGCCCGCCGGAACACCCATGTCCCACGACTCCGCATGGACATCCCGGACAGGTGTGCCAGTTCACCTCCCAGGGCCACGGACTGGCCGCCCCGGCACCGGCTCTGACCCCGGCACCCAGCGTCTTTCAATCCATCACGCCAGCGCTGTCACCGCTAACGGCGGCGAATGACGCGGCGGACGGCAGCGGCTGCGGCCCTCCGTCACTGACCGCGTTGTCCATCTGGCGAATCTAGGCCGACTCCCTGCCGGTACCGATCCGCCCGCTGCGGGCGGGTCGGCCGGACACGCCTGCCTTCGATCTTTCGTTCTCGTTACAGGGAGTCACTTCGTCATGCGCACCAACCGACACGTTTTCCGGCTCGCTGGGCTGGTCGTGGCCACCCTCGTGCCGGTGGCCCTTGCCGCCGGCTGCGGCGGCGCCTCGCACGGAGGCGGCCACGGCGACGATCAGGCCGCCGCCACCGCCAGCCCCACTGGTACCGCGTCCGCCACCGTGGCGTACAACCAGGCGGACATCGCGTTCGCTCAGGGGATGGTTCCGCACCACCAGCAGGCGGTGCAGATGGCTGAGCTCGGCGAAGCCAGGGCCAGCGGCCCGAAGGTCAAGGAACTCGCCGCGAAGATCAAGGCGGCGCAGCAGCCCGAGATCGAGCAGATGACGGCCATGCTGCGAGACTGGGGCGTGCCCATGCCGTCGCCGTCGAGTGGCGGGCATGGCACGCACGGCGGCAGCCCCACCGGGGCGATGCCGGGAATGATGTCCGAGCAGGACATGGCCTCGCTGGAGAAGGCTGACGGCGGCGAGTTCGACCGCATGTTCCTGGAGATGATGATCCAGCATCACCAGGGAGCGGTGCAGATGTCCGACACCGAACTGCAGCAGGGCCAAAACCCGGCCGCGAAGGACCTGGCCGCGAAGATCAAGGCGGATCAGACCGCGGAGATCGGCCAGATGCGGAGCATGCTCAGCGGTAAGTAGCTGATCAGTGAACCTTTTTCAACCTGGACCGCGCGACGCTCACGCACCGCGTCCGACCTTGCGGTCCGCCGGACCGCAAGGGGAGGTTGAAAAAGGTTCAGTGGCGGGTGGGCCGGGTGTACCCGGCCCACCCGCCCGGCTTGTTCTCCGGACAACGTCACCCCGGATCGGGCAGCGAGGTGCACGTCGACCGGAAGAGCCCGCCGACGCCGTGGACCGGGGGACCCGCGTCGCGGACCGCCAGCCCAGCGCGGAACTCACGCGTTCGCGATGCCCTAGCCGGCGGTGGTGACAGCGGCTCGAATCCCGAGAAGATGGTCGACGACGACCGCTATTGCATCGACGTGCTCACCCAGATCTCCGCGATCCAGGCGGCACTGGACAAAGGTGGCCCTCGGCCTGCTCGACGGCCACGCCCGGCACTGTATGCGCGAAGGCGTCGTCGAGGACCGCACGGAGGAGATGGCCGCGGAGATGATGGCCGCAGTGGGACACCTGATCAGGCGGAGCTGACTCGGTACCAACCGTGGCGGAGACCTGTCCGCGCCGCACGACCTCAAATCGCAGGGCAGCCGTACGGCCCGAATCACCGGTCGCCTCGGTGGTTCACGCCGGCGGCCGTAACCCCGTCAAGGTGACGGTGACCAGGCGCGTCACCGCCGCCTCGGACGGCAGGCCGCCGGCTGCGGTGAGCGCGCCCAGACAGTAGGCCGCGAGCTCCTCTGGCGCGACATCTCCGCGAACGTCGCCTACGGCGGCGGCCTCGGCACACAGGTCCCGGACCAGATCGTGGAGCTCGCGCTGGGCCTGTGCGAGTTGTTCTCCGCGATGCAACACCGCGGAAAGATCACCGCCGTGCCGCCCACGCTCGTGGACGATGCGCGCGTAGTGCTCCAGCACCGCGCTGAGCTGCTCGCCGGGCCGGCCGGGCTGGTTGCGGCGCTCGGCGAGCTGGTCGAGGTGCCCGGCCACGTGTCGCTCGTGCCACGCCCGCAGGATCGCCTCGACGTCCGGGAAGTACTTGTACAGCGTCGCCCGCCCGATGCCGGCCTTCTCCGCGACCTGCGACATCGTCACCGACAGCGGCCCGTGCGCGGCCGCCAGCGACCAGGTCGCGTCCAGAATCGCGTCGCGGACATCGCGCCGGTGCGCCTCGATCGTCTCGTTCCACAGTCTAGGCACGTCACCAGGATACACCATGACGATCCGATGACGATCTGGCTTGACAGCGACAGTCTGTCTCGTAAAACTGGGGTCGAATCCGGATCACGACAAACTCGTCCCTGCCTCGGAGAACCCATGCCTGACTCACCTGGCCACGCCGCCCTCGATCCCGGCACCAGCCGCGCAGCCACCCCAGCCTGGGTGAAAGTGTTCGGTATCGGCATCGGTGCGCTGGTGCTGCTGCTCCTCCTCGGGATGTTCGCCGGCGGTGGCCACGGCCCCAGCCGTCACCTGCCCACCGGTGACACCCCCACCTCCGGCGTGCCCGGCACATCCGGCGGTCACATGCCGCCCGAGGGCGGCCATTGAACCTTTTTCAACCTGGACCGCGCGACGCTCACGCACCGCGTCCGACCTTGCGGTCCGCCGGACCGCAAGGGGAGGTTGAAAAAGGTTCATTGATGATGGGTCCCCGCCTGCGCCGGTTCGCGCTTACCGCGCATGTCACGTTCTCCGTCGGCTGGCTCGGCGCCGTCCTGGTCTTCGTCGTCCTCGCCGCCGTCGGGCTAGCCAACCAGGACACGCAGCTGGTACGAGCCGCCTACCTGGCGATGGAACCGGTCACCTGGTACGCCCTCGTGCCCCTGAGCATCGCCTCGCTCGTGACCGGAATCGTCCAGGCATCAGGCACCAGTTGGGGCCTCACCCGACACTACTGGGTTCTGTTCAAACTCATCCTGAACATCCTGGCCACCGCCGTCCTGCTGATGTACACGCAGACAGTCGGCCACATCGCGCAAGCGGCCACCGACCCGGCGTTGCCGGGAAACGACCTGCGTGGCTTGGGAACCTCGCCGCTGCTTCACGGGACCGCCGCGCTGCTGCTTCTGCTCGTCACCACCATCCTGTCCGTGTACAAGCCGCGCGGCGCTATCTCGTACCGGACGGACCGACGCCGCATGCGACGAGGAGCACTCGCGCTTCGACAGCGGCCTACCCAAGCCGTGCAGACGGTCGACCGCCTTCACGGCCGGTATCACCGGAGGACCCGTTCGTGACGTTTTCCAACATCCTTTACGTCGCTGCGTATACCTGGCCGGGAACGCACGCGATGTGAGTGCGGTGGCTCACATGATTGGGTGAGCGTTTGGCATCCCTGATCGGCTCCTCGTAGCCTCGGCGCCGCCTGATTCGGTTGTCAGTCATTGACCAATGGCGTCGAATCGGGCCCGCCTAATCGCTTTCAGCGAGCCGGGGACCCATCGCATCTTGGGGTGAATCCGTAGGCCAAGAGGCCAGGTAGGGCATCCTCTTTCCCCGCCCGAACCCGTCAGCTAACCCGGTCGGCGGCATGGGAAGGAGACCATGCATGCTCGAAGAACCACCGCGTAGCCTGTTCCGACCTGGCGCCCTTCGCCGGGCACAGAGGCTGGGCCTATTGTCCGCCGCCGTCGTGACAGCCGCGACAGCCGCGACAGCCGGAGCCCTGCTCAACCAACCGCCAGAGGGAACCTCCAGCGGCGCCACAGCGCAGTCACTTGTTCCGGCCGCCGCCGACCCGGACACCGGGGCGTCGACCGGTCCTGAATCCCGTTCGGTGGCACCTGCCGACGAGCCGTCACAACCGGCGCAGCCCGATGCTCCCGCAGAAAAAGTGCTCGACGCGTCCTTCGAGTATCAGCCCAACTTCTACTACTGCGGGCCCGCCGCGGTGCGTAACGCACTCAGCGCTCGTGGAATCGATGTGAGCCAGGACCAGCTTGCCCGGGGCCTGCGAACCACGGTCAACGGCACTGACTCCGCCGAGGACACGACTCGTGTGCTCAACGAGATGGTCGGAAGCAACTGGTACCGCACCCGGATGATTCCGGGGCAGGACGCGACACCCGCGCAGATGGATCGACTCCAGGCCGACGTGGTGCGGGCGACCAGCAACGGCTACGCCATCGTGGCGAACATCGCCGGCGGCGCCACCGATGCCGACGGGACGTGGCATGACTTCCCGGGCGGGCACTACATCGCACTCGTCGGCTACAGCGACGACGGGCGCATGGTGAAGGTGTCGGACTCATCGGGGATGTTCGGTCCGGCCAGCTACTGGATGAGCACAATCAACATGGCGAACTGGATCGGAACCCGCGGCTACTCCGCCTGATCACCCCACCCTTCGGCCCAAAGACGAGGTCGACGGGCAAGCTGCCGGTGGCCGGTGCAACCGCTGGCCTACCGGCAGCGTCGCCGCGACAGTGGCTACCACCTGTTCCTGAAGGCACGCCGGAATCTGCCTCTGGCGCCCCGCTGGACGCCTGTGTGGCAGCCGGGGCGGTTGCAGGTGGGGCGTTGTTGTCGGCGGGCGGGGCTGCCGTCGCGGCCTGTCACCTTCGGCGAACTGGGCCACCACGACCCGCCAGCACACCCCGCCCGATGGGAGGGCTTCCGGTAGGCCGCGTCGACCCCGGCTGGTGTCCCGCCACCGGGACGCGATCCCGGTCTGGTGCCGTGGCGACCGACTCGTCAACCTGATAACTCGATGACGAGTCGGCCCCGGACGCCGCCGGCCGCCAGGAGCCGATGGGCTTGCGCCGCATGCTCCGGCGGGAAGGTGTCGGCGACTCGGAGGCTGAGCCGTCCTTCGTCGGCGAGCCGGCGGAGCAGGTCGAGTTTGTCGCGTCGCCCGTCGTAGTCGTGCACGTAGGCGTAGACGAGGGTCACGCCGCGCGTCGCGGCCGCCCGCTCGAACGCCGGGTGGTCCGGCACGCCGCGTACGTAGGCCAGGGAGCCGCCGCGGCGGATCGCCGTGAGCAGCGGGGCGCCGATGATCGCGGTGTCGACGACCGCGTCGACACCGTCGGTGGTGAGCGCGCGGAAGCAATCGGCGACCCCAGGCCCGCGGGCGACGGTGCGGTCGGCGCCCAGCGACGCGACGAGGTCGGCGTCTTGTGGGGCGGCGTCGGCCAGCACGCGGTGCCCGGCGGCCTTGGCCAGTTGTACGGCGTAGCCGCCGACCGCCCCGGCCGCGCCGGTGACGGCGAGGGTGCTGCCCGGGGTCAGGCGTAGCTGGTCAAGGGCATGCAGGGCGGTGAGCCCGTTCATCGGGAGCGTGGCCGCCTCGGCGTGACTCGCCCCGGCCGGTGCCGGGACGACCCACGACTCGGGAAGCACGACCCATTCGGCGTACCCGCCGCCGGCCGGGCGGGTGGGGTTGACCATTGCCATCACGCGGTCGCCGATAGCGAGGCGGCGGTTGGTGCCGGAGCCGATCTCGTCGATGGTGCCGGCGACGTCCAGGCCGGGGATGACCGGTTCCGTTCCGCGTTGCCGGATAGGCGTCACGCCGGCCCGGATCAGGGTGTCGGCGGGGTTGACGGCCGCGGCGCGTACCCGGATCCGGACCTCGCCCGGTCCGGCGTGCGGAGTCGGCCGCTCGACGACCTCCAGTACCTCGGGTCCGCCGTGGCGCAGCAGCCCTATCGCTCTCACGTCATTGACTCCGACTGTTCAGGGCGGCCGGCGCCAGGGCGCCGGCCGGTGGTTGGTCCCTTCAGGGATCGGGCGACGCCGGTGTGCGAGGAGCGTTCGACGGCGTCGATGAGGCGGTGCCGGTTGAGAGCGTGCTCGAAGTCGGACACGGTGTGGGTGCCGTCGGCCAGGTCGCGGGCGAACTGCGCGTAGAGCCGCGCGACGCTTCCGGCCGGGGTCTGGGCCAGGTCCGTGGGGATCCCGTCCGAGTAGGACGCGGGAACTTCGATGGTGGTGGCGGTGGTGTCCGCGCCGCGGCCACCGGCGAGGGTGAGCTGGGCGACTTGCATGTTGCCCCAGGCCGAGGTCAGGACGAGGTCGCCGTCGGTGCCGTTGATCTCCCATCGGAGGTTTTCGCCGCGTGACGCGCCGCCGCGATAGAAGACCGAGGCGGCCGCACCGGAGGTGAGCGTGCCGATCAGGGCGACCTGATCGGGCACCGTGACCGGGATCCTGCTGCCGTCCTCGGTGACGGTCGCCTCCTTGCGTCCCACCACGAGGTTGGCCGCGACCGTGTCGAACTCGCCGAGTACGAAATGCAGCGGGTCGAGGGCGTGCAGCGTGGCGGAGGTGAGCGGGGTGGCGCCGTTGGCGTTGTCGAACCAGTAGGCCTGGTTGTGGCTGTCCACCTCGCCGCCCCAGACCATGCCGGAGCCGACCAGTGTGGTGCCGAGCACCTCGCCGACGTACCCGTCGCGAACCAGGTCTGCGGCGTGCTGGACCTCGGGGGCGTATCGTCCCTGGAGCCCGACCACGGTACGGGCGCCGGCCCGGCGGGCCAGTTCGGCGAGGCGCTCCGCTTCGGCCAGTCCGTTGGCGAGCGGCCACTCGCTGTAGACCATCTTGCCCGCCTGGAGAGCTGCCGAGATCAGCTCGAAGTGCTGGGTGACCTGGACCGCGACGACGACCAGCTCGACCCGGGGATCGGCGAGAAGGCGGCGGTGGTCGTCGTATCCGGGCACCCCGTACTTGGCCGCCGCAGCCTCCGCCGAGCTACGACGGGACGTGCTGACCGCATGCAGTTCGAACGCCGGCGACGCCGCGATCACCGGAATGTGCGAGACCGACGCCCACGCGCCGGGCCCGATGATGCCTACGCCTGTCGGTTTCATCCTTCTTCCTTCGAAAAGGTATCTTGAGCGAGCGTTACAGGATTTGGGAACGGCAAAAGGCCGGACCGCGCCCGGGGAACCGGTCAGTCCAGGCAACTCAGCGCGACCTCGGCGGACCGCATCAAGGTGGCCCGGTCGGGGTTGATCCCGCCCATCACCCGCAGGCCCTGGAGGCTGGTCACCAGGAACGTAGCGAGGTCGGTGGCGCTGCGGTCGGCCGGGATCTGACCGCGTAGCTGGCCCTCGGCGAGCACGTCGAAGAGGGCGGACTCCAGCGATCGAGTCGTCGACCGGAGCCGCTCGGCGACCCGCGGGTCGTCCCGGGTCCGCTCGATCGTGGCGCCGACGATCAGACATGCCAGGCGTTTCCCGTCCCGGGCGATCTCATCCACCGCGCCGACGAAAACCTCGCGGATGACCTCTCGGGCGTCGTTGCCCGAGCGCAGCATGTCGATCAGTGGCGTCGCGTACCGCTGCCGGTAGAGGTCGAGCGCGGCCAGGTACAGCCCTTCCTTGCTGCCGAAGGCGGCATAGATCGAGCCGCTGCCCAGGCCGGTCGCCTTGGTCAGGTCGCGGATCGAGGTCCCTTCGTAGCCGTTGCGCCGGAACGCCTCCATGGCCGCGGCTACCGCCGCGTCAAAGTCGAACTCCCGGGTACGGGCCATGCGCCTACCGTACGGCTAACTGGAACGATCGCCAAATAATTGTGCCTCCGCTCACCCCGTCCCCCCGCACCCCAAGGTCCACGCATTTGCGAGCACGAAGGGCCTACCTGCGAGAGCCGTTACCTGTGCTCCCCGATGAGCCGGTCTTTCCCCCCGTCGCGGGCGCGGCGGCCAGCGGCCGGCGTAGGCCCTGGTGGAGCGGACCAGGAAATCCCTGTCCCATCGCCTGGCACCTTCGCCACTGCAGTCGGCAGTCTGCTCATCGTGGGTCCTACTCGCCATCGAGCCACAGGCCACGACGGACGGGAACATTGAACCTTTTTCAACCTGGACCGCGCGGCGCTCACGCACCGCGTCCGACCTTGCGGTCCGCCGGACCGCAAGGGAGGTTGAAAAAGGTTCACTGAGAGGGCTCTA
>NZ_JBDJAV010000061.1:0-45202 GCF_039649625.1 Plantactinospora sp. ZYX-F-223
CAACATCCCGGCGGTCACGCCGACGCGGGCGCGTTATGTGCGGCTACGCGTCACCCAGGGGTGGTACCCCAGCCAGCCTGGTCACAACACTCGACTGGCCGAGTTCGCCGGCTACCCGGACCCGGCCATCGAGCGGGGAGGTCGACGTTGACTCTCGCCACAAGACTCCGCTGCACCCTGGCCGCGGCCTGCACCGTCGTCGCGTTCGCGTCGGTCGCCGGGGAGGTGCCGCGCGCCAAGCCGTTGGACGAGGTACCGGCTCGCGGAACGGCGCGGACATCACCGGCTCCTTCCGGGCCGACGCGGACGTACACACTTTCACCGGCCTGGTCGACCGGCTCCGCCCGGAGACAATCGCCCCCGGTTGCCGCAACCCGGTGCTCCGGCATCGGAGTGGTTGGTCGAGCTGCCCCTGTCCGTCAGTATGGCGATCCCGGCACGTTGAGTTCGACCTGGTACAGACCGAAGTTGCCCCACGTTCCGGAGGTAATGAACAGGGTCCGGCCGTCGGGGCCGCCGAACGCGGCGTTGGTGGTGTTCCGGCCTGCGGAGATCGTGCCCAGCTTTTCGCCGGTGGGTGCGAAGACGTGGATCCGGCCGTCGTTGTAGGACGCCCAGTAGATGTTGCCGGCGCAGTCCACCGTGGCGCCGTCCGGGCCGGCCAGGCTCGCGAACACGGTGCGTTCGCTAGCGCTGCCGTCCGGCAGCAGGTCGTACCTGAAGATGGTGTTGTCGGCGTTGCCGCCTACGTAGAGGGTCGTCTCGTCCGGCGACAGCACGACGCCGTTGGGCTGGGCCACGGTGCCGTCGACGAGGAACACCTCACCGTCGTTCACCCGGAAGACCCCTGTCATCCCGGCCAGTTCGTCCGGCCGGTTGCCGCGTTGGAAGTTCGGGTCGGTGACATAGATGGTCCCGTCGGCGCGGACTGTGAGGTCGTTCGGGGAGTTGAACCGTCGTCCCTGGAAGCCGCTCGCCAGTAGGCTGCGGCTTCTGTCGGACAACAGGTATGACGACACGCTGCGCTGGTCGTGCGTGGCGGCGACGATTCGGGTGCCGTCTCCGGTCAGGGCCAGCCCGTTGCTGCCGGCGTTCTCGAGGAACACGTCGAACGTGGCCGGCGGAGTGAACCGGCGGATCGTTGAAGGCTGCACGTTCTCCGGGCCCGTACCGCCGCGCAGGTCGGAGAGGAGCAGTTGGCCCGACCCGGCGAGCCAGACCGGTCCCTCCAGGAAACTGAAGCCGCCGCTGATCCTCGTGGCCGCTACGGTGGCGGCGGGCAGCGGTGACGGGTAAGAGGCGCCCGGGGTGCAGGGACCAGTCGGGCCGGCGAGGACTTTGGCCGGGTCGCCGGCGCTCACGGTGTCACCGGCATCCGCCGGGTCACGGGTGACCGTGGTGCTGATGGTCAGGGCCGTCAGCAGCGTCAGGGCGCCGGCCAGGGCGGCGCGGGCAGATCGTCGGGGCATTGGTCGATTCCAATCAGGGGGTGGGACCTGTCAGGGGGGTGGGACCTGCTCTTTCGTAGGGCCGGCGCGGACTCCAGCGTCCGGCCGGTGGGTCGCGGTGTAGCAGGTAGCCGTCGTGCGCGCGGTGATCAGTTGGGCCTTCCCGGCGCCGTCCGACCGGCTGGCAAAGGTGTACGTGCGGTTGCGCACCGTCTGCGGGATCACCACGCTCACCATGCTCACCGAGTCCGCCGGTCCCTGGGTCAAGGTACGGGTCAATGCCGTTCTCCGGTGCGGACCGCCCACCGCCAGCGGCGCTGGCCCGCCGCGGTCAGCGCGAGCGTGAACATGCCCGACCGGGTCCATCAGCGTGCACGCATGGTGCCTCCCCGCGAGCCACATCTATCGACATCTATGTATACACGATGTCGTCGGGGGGTGGTGCACGGCCCCGCTGCGCAGAAGCGTCGGCATGGCTGCCAGATCGTCGAGCAATATCGATATGCTGCTTCGCCACGGCCACCGCCCGCCAGCTCGGGGCAGTGCGGAGTTGTCACGAAGGCTCCCCGCCGTCGGCGTATGACGAATCCTTCGTCAGGCGGAGACGGCCTCACCGGTCGGTCGTCGACCCGAGATGGACGCGCTGATCGTCCGCGTCGAGCACCAGGCTCGCCGGCCACTGGTCCCAGGTGCGACCGAGTCCGCGATGCTGCGGTGATCCCTTGTTGACGAAGTTCCGGATGCTGGCGATCATCAGGTCCGACAACCTCAGTCGCCCGGGCTGGTTCTGCTGACTGAAGGCGTACGAGAACACGTTGCGCCCGAAGTTGCGGAACACGAAGGGCAGGTCGATCGCGTGTACCGCGCCGTACACCTGGTCGAATGGCGCGGGCTCCTGATTCCAGTCGAACCTGTAGTGATAGAGCGATCGATTCCCGCTGCGAGCCAACGCGTTCAGTGAGTCCCGGTTGATGCCGGTGAAGACGGACTCGGTAAGTGCCGCAGCAGCATCGTTCCAGCCCTCGGGCTTGTCTACCGGAAGGTATTCGTCCCTGAGCAGATCGGAGGTGGTCAGGGTGCCGGGGTTATCGGGATCGAACAGGTACTGAACGGTGAACCTATCGTAGTCACTCGGCTTGTGCGCGCCGATGGAACTGCCGAACAGCTTCCCTTCCTCGAGGGTGTTCCCGGCGAGTACGGGCACATCGCGATCCACCCCGGACTCGAGCACTGCGTACGGGTCCGACGGGATCACCGCGCCGTCGGCGATGACCGCCGGCGTTGCGTCGAGTTGGTGCCTGACGAGCACCCGCACCAGGTCGTCGGCGGAGAGCGAACGAAGCAGATCGATGTCGCTCTTGCTCGAAGAGGGGTGGTCGCTCTTCACGGCCTGCATGACGCGGTCAGCGTAAGCCCTCGCGTTGGCCACACTTCGGGTGCTCAGGCCGCCGCTGAGTGGGATTGCCTTGTCGACCATCCCTCGCGCCAGCGGGGACACGAGCAGGGACCAGACGTTTACCGCACCCGCCGACTGGCCCATGACGCTGATGTTGTCGGGGTCGCCACCGAACTTCCGGGCGTTCTTGTCGATGAACCGGAGTGCATCGACAAGGTCGAGAGTGCCGAAGTTGCCGGACGCCGACAGGGGGTCGCCGTCCCCTAGCCCTTCGGCGCTCAGCCAGCCGAAGATCCCCACCCGGTAGTTGACGGTGACGACCACCGCCCCGGCCCGCCTGGCCAGCTCTCGCCCGTCGTACATCGGATCCGCCGAATAGCCGACGACATTGCTTCCGCCGTGGATGAAGAACACGACGGGCAGGTTGCGCTGTGACGTCGACGGACGGAAGACATTCAGCGTCAGGCAGTCCTCCTCGCCGACGGGCTGCCGCAATCCATCGCGTACCGCCAGGTCGTAGAACGGCCCGTTCGGGGACGGGCTGAAGAACCGTCCCGGCTGTGTGCACCCCGACCCGTACTGCTGGGCGCGCCGGACATCTGCCCAGGGCTGGTGGGGCTTCGGCGGCCGCCATCGGAGATCGCCCACCGGCGGCGCGGCGTATGGGATTCCCAGCCACGAGTACGTCCCGCTCGACCGGCCCTCGTCTCGCCCGACGATCGGACCCAGCGTCGTCCGGACGAGGGTCGGCTCCTTTCCGTGCTGGACGGCGTCGGCGGACGCACGGGCGAACGGCATGGCGGTCAGGACCGCGGTCACAAGGACGACGCCGAGGATCGGACGGAGTGGAGACGACCTTGCGCGACGGCGCTCGGCCGGTTCACGGACGATGACGGCCCCGGACGGCACAGCAGGCATGGGCACTGCCTCCTTGGGTTCGTACCTGGCACGCGGTGTCGTTGAGCCGCGCTATCAGTGCCACCGCGTGCCACCAACTGTCGCATGTATCTCTTCCGCCGTGCAAGAGCGCAGCTGCTTGCCTGCCCGGGCCGTCGGCCCCGCTCCGCGCTGAAGCGGTCGTGGCGTCCGCGGCGCAGGGCCACGCTGCTCCCTGGTCGGGCGGCCTGGCGGCTGGCGCGCAGGTCGGCCTCGTCCACACGGGCAGCCTGACCGCGGAGCCGGCGGCGAACGCGGCGGGTACGCCTTCCCTGTGCGGCAGGCTCGCCACATAGCTGGACGGCGGCGCACAGCCGTGAGTCGCCGTCGGCCAGGCATCGCCCTGGTTCTCCGGCACCTCGACGTTTCCTCTGCTCGGCCCTTGCGGGCGCTTGTGACGCATGGCACAGTGGTGGCACTCAGTGCCGTCTATGAGCGCCCTGGCGGCACAGCGTGCTCAGGCAGGAGGTCCGCAATGAGCCACGTGCGGCGAGTTCGTGGGAGATTGAGCCGAATCCCTGCCGGGCTGGTGCTCGGCACCGCGTTGATGAGCGCGACGGCGGTCCTCGGGCCTGCGCCTGCCGCCGCGGTGGGTGCGACCCCCAGATGCGCGGAGTTGGCGGGGAGAGTGATCCCGGCGTCGGCAATCAGTTTGCCGACCAATGGCGGCCGCGTCGAGTCGGCATCCCTGGTAACCCAGATTGTGAGTGGCGAGACCATCGAGTACTGCAGCGTCGGCGCAGCGCTCTTTCCGATCGATCCCTCCGCGCCGGACATCAGGCTGCAAATCGGCATGCCTGTCGGCTGGAACCGCAACGCAATGATGTTTGGCGGCGGCGGATACAACGGAACAATTCCCAGCCTCGCGCAGAACGTGCCATTCGGCCGTGCCGGTCAACCGACGCCCCTGGCTCGCAGGTATGTCACGTTCGCAAGTGACTCCGGCCACCAGGCAGGTCCCGCGGGGTCCCTGGACGGGTCCTTCGGCATGAACGACGAGGCACTTCGGAATTTCGCCGCCGGCGATGCGCTCAAGAAGACCCGCGATGCCGCCATGTACCTCATCCGGCAGAGCTACGGTGCAGAGCCCAGTCGAGCGTACTTTGCGGGCGGCTCGACAGGCGGCCGTGAGGCTCTTGTCGTCGCGCAACGGTGGCCGGACGCCTTTGATGGCATCATCTCCGCCTACCCTGCTTGGAATAACACGGCCGAAGTCCTCCATCTTGGATACCTTGCGCGAGTGATGTCCCGTCCTGGCGCATTCCCCGGGCCCGAGAAGCAGACCCTTCTCTACAACAGCGTCATGGAGGCATGCGACGGGCGGGACGGTCTCGAGGACAAGGTCATCTCGAACCTCGACGGCTGCGACTTCGACCCCCGAGTGCTCCGCTGCCCCCAAGGTGCCGATGCTGGGCCGACATGTCTCTCCGATCCGCAGATCACATCGGTGATTGCCGCATCCACGCCGTTCAGTTGGCCGTACCGAATCGCCAGTGGTGAGCGGTATTATCCTGGCTTTCCTCTCCTTTCGGGTGCTGACATGAGAACGCCGATCCTTGGATTCGGCACCTCCGCGCCCGCCAACCCCATGCCGGTGACAAGTGGATATGGGTCCCAGTACTGGGACCAGTGGGTGAAATACTTCCTGACCAGGGACGCCGGCTACAACTCGCTCGACATCGACCCTCGGCGACCTGGGAAATGGCTTCCCCGGATCAGTTACCTTTCCACCATCCAAGATCGCAATAACTCGGACCTTCGGCCCTTTGCGCGCTCCGGCGGAAGGCTGCTTCTGCTCCACGGTTCCGCGGACGAGCTGGTCTCCCATCGCTCCACGAACGACTATTACCGGCGAGTGCTTGACACGGTAGGGCCACGGCAGGCACAAGAATTCATGCGATATTATCTCGTGCCGGGTGCGAATCACGCCAACTTCGGCGCGCCCGCATTTGCCGCCAACTGGGACTCGCTCTCCGTTCTCGAACGCTGGGTCGAGGAAGGACGGCCGCCTGTCAAGCCGGTGGTTGAAGACGGCACGAGCGGCAGAACGCGCCCGCTCTGCGAGTACCCGCGCTGGCCGAAGTACCGCTCGGGTGATCCCGACAGTGCCCAAAGCTTCGTGTGTTCGCGTTGACGTCACCCGACCACGCGCCGTGGCTGTGAAGGACGCGGGTCCGATCGGGCACGGCACGACCGGTCGCATCGCGTTCGGGTGCCGCGATCGCGCTCCGCGTCGTCCGCTCGCGCTACTGCTCCGAGCCGTGCGAGGAAGGCATTGTCACACCATCGACGAGACGAGTTGGGCGGGCGGGGTCAACCCCAGGCGTCGATGCCGCTCGCCAGTGAACCTTTCAACCTCCCCTCGCGGTCCGTCGGAGCCGAAGGCAAGGGTCGGGGCGCTGGCGCCGCGCGGTTCAGGTGGAGAGGGTTCGGTGACCAGCCGCGGCACAGAGCCGCGCGAACCTGTGCGACTGAGAAGGGACTGACATGCCTCGACCGCTAGTGCTGCTCCTCGCCCAAGGGAGTGCAGCCCAGGGCATCTCCGCTGCCGTGCGTCCGGCATGCACCACCGTTGGTTTCCGGCGTGTGGCACCCACGACGTGCCCCACCGCGGGTGTCCGGAGCCCGCAGATCACCCGGGGTCCGCAGGTCACCTGGAAGGAATCGGTGTGACGACAAGCGGTCGGGTGGCGCTGCGCACGCAGGCCCTGACGAAGGTGTTCCGCGGCTTCCGCGCGGTCGACTCGGTGGACCTGGAGGTTCGTGAGGGCAGCGTGCACGCGCTTGTGGGTCCCAACGGTGCGGGGAAAACCACGCTGTTCAACCTCTTGACCGGCTTCGTGTCCCCGACGTCCGGGGCGATCACGGTGTTCGACGAGGACGTCACCGGCCAACAGCCCGAGCAGGTGGCGCGCCGTGGTGTGGCCAGGTCGTTCCAGATCACCAGCCTCTTCGAGACCCTGACGAGCCGCGAGCACGTGGAGCTCGCTCTCCAGGGGCTCACCAGGCAGGGGTTCCGGTTCTGGCGGTCCGAGAAGCTACTCGGCAGGAATCGCGCCCGCGTGGACGAACTGCTCGCCCAGGTGGGACTGATGCCGCTGGCGGAGAAGCCGGTCGGGCTGCTCGCCTACGGGCAGAAGCGCGCGCTGGAGCTGGCACTGGTGCTGGCGCTGGACCCACGGGTGATGCTCCTCGACGAGCCGACGGCCGGGATGGGGATCGAGGACGTCGACCGCACCATCACGCTGGTCCGTCGCATCGCGGCCGGTCGCACCGTGGTGTTCGTCGACCACAACATGCACGTGGTCGGCAGCCTGGCCGACCGGGTGACGGTGATGCAGCAGGGCAGGGTCCTGGCGGAGGGTGCCTACGACGAGGTCCGCAACGACGAACGGGTGATCACCGCTTACCTGGGCGAGGCCGACCATGCTTGAGGTCACCGGTCTGAAGGCGTGGTATGGCGAGGCGCAGGCGCTGCACGAGGTGAGCATGCGGGTGGGCGAGGGCGAGGTCGTCACCCTGGTCGGACGCAACGGCGCCGGCAAGACCACCCTGGTGCGGTGTTTGATCGGCCTACATCGGCAGGTCGGCGGCACCGTCTCCTTCCTCGGCCGCGACGTCACCCGCATGCCAGCCCACCAGAGGGCCCGCGCCGGCATGGGCTGGGTCCAGGACGACCGCGGCATCTATGCGAGCCTCACCGTCGAGGAGAACCTGCTGCTTCCGCCCAAGGTCTCCGACCGGGCATGGACACTGGAGCGAGTCTACGAAGCATTCCCGGTGCTCGCCGACCGCCGCAAGGCGCCGGGCACCACGCTGTCGGGCGGGGAGCAGCAGATGCTGGCCATCGCCAGGGCGCTTCGGACCGGTGCCCGTCTGCTGCTGATGGACGAGCCCTCCGAGGGCTTGGCCCCGGTGGTCGTGGCCCGGATCCGGGCGATCATCCACCAGATCAAGGCCACCGGCGTCGGCGTGCTGCTTATCGAACAGAACGTCAAGTTCGCAGCCACCGTGGCTGACCGGCACTACCTACTCAGCCAGGGCCGCATCGTCGAGACCCTCGACAACTCCGACTTCCAACGGCGCGAGGGCGAGCTGCTCAAGCACCTCGGCATCTGATCGGTCGACCAGGCGACGCGACACATCGGACACGACACGAGGAGAGCCACCATGAAGGGCAAGCGAATTCGGGCCGGTGCCGCGACCATGACGGGAGTACTGCTCCTCGGCGCCTGCGGTGGCGGCGGCCCCGGGGGATCGGGTGGTGATTTCACGGACGGCAAGCTGGTTCTCGCGGTGCTCAACGACCAGTCCGGCGTCTACAAGGACGCGTCGGGACCCAACACCGTCAAGGCGGTCAAGATGGCGGTGGCCGACTACCAGAAGAAGTACGGCGACAAGGCGGTCGTCGACGACATCGAGGTGACGTCAACCGACCACCAGAACAAGCCGGACATCGCCAACACCAAGGCTCAGGAGCTGTACGAGCGCGGGGGTGCGGACGTCATCCTCGACGTGCCGACCTCGTCCGCGGCTCTGGCCGTCGCCAACCAGGCGAAGAACCACAAGAAGCTCTTTCTCGACGTGAGCGCGGCAACCACCGAACTGACCGGCGCGCAGTGCAACAAGTACACCTTCCAGTGGGCGTACAACACCTACATGCTCGCCAACGGCACCGGCACCACCGTCACCCAGAACGGCGACAAGAACTGGCACATCATCTACCCCGACTACCAGTTCGGCCAGGACATGACCAAGTCCTTCACCGAAGCGATCAAGAAGGCTGGCGGCACGGTGCAGGGCACCATCCCGACGCCGTTTCCGAACGACAACTTCGCGACCTTCCTCACCAAGGCCGGCAGCACCAATCCCGACGTGATCGGTACGATGCAGGCGGGCGGTGACCTGATCAACGTGGTCAAGCAGTTCAACGAGTCGGGGTTGAAGGATAAGGGCATCGATTTGGCTGTTGGGCTGATGCTCATCACCGATATCCACTCGTTGGGCGTCGACCAGTTCGCCGGCACGTTGTTCACCGACGCCTGGTACTGGAACATGGACGACGAGTCGCGCGCGTGGGCGGACCGGTTCCGCGATGAGACGGGGACCCGCCCGACCTTCGAACATGCTGGCAACTATTCCGCGGCGCTGCAGTACCTGGAGGCGGTCCAGGAGGCCGGCACCGACGACGCCGACGCGGTCGTCGGCAAGCTTGAGGGCAAGAAGATCAACGACGTGTTTCTGCGCAACGGCGAGATCCGGACCAAGGACCACCTCGTTGTCCATGACGCGTACCTGGCCCGCGTCAAGGAGCCGTCGCAGGTGAAGGAGGAGTGGGACTACGAGGAAATCGTGACCACCATCCCCGCGGCGAAGGCATTCCCTCCCGCCGAGGCGTCCAACTGCTCGAAGTGAGCGGGTGGTCCGGTTTTACAAGCCTCGGGCGCCCCTCGGCGCCCAGGGTCAGCACCGGGGAAAGGAACCCATGAACGCAGTGCTGCAGTACGCCGTCCAGGGCCTGGCGGCCGGCAGCTTCTACGCGCTGGCCGCCCTGGGACTGGCGATCATCTTCGGTGTCCTGGGCGTGGTGAACTTCGCCCACGGCGCGTTCTACATGCTCGGCGCGGTCACCTCAGCCGTCCTGCTCGACACCCTCGGTCTCACGCTGTGGTGGTCGCTGCTGGCGGTGCCGGTGCTGATGTTCGTCTTCGGCGTCGTGGTGGAGCGGTTGCTCGTGCAGTGGCTGCTCCGGCTCGACCCCCTCTACAACTTCCTGCTCACCTTCGGCCTCACGCTGATCCTCGTCGAGTTGGTCAAGCAGAGGTACGGAGTCTCCGGACTGCCGTACAAGCCGCCGGACGCGCTTCAGGGACGCGTCGACCTAGCCGGCGTCGTGCTGCCGCGCTACCAACTGTTCGTCTTCCTGTTCTCCGTGGCCATCTGTGTGCTCGTCTGGCTGGTGATGACGCGGACCAGGGTTGGCATGATCGTCCGGGCGTCAACCGAGAAGCCCGAGCTTGCCCGTGCCCTGGGCATCAACGTGGGCCGCTGGGTGACTCCGGTCTTCGGCTTCGGCGTCGCGCTCGCTGGCTTGGCCGGCGTGCTCGCCGCGCCGTTCCGCGCGATCACGGCCGACATGGGCAACAACTTCGCGATCATCCTCTTCGCGGTCGTGGTCATCGGAGGACTCGGGTCGATCGTCGGCGCCGTGGTCGCGGGGTTCATGGTGGGCCTGGTGGAGGCGTTCGGTCAGGCCTACGCCCCGACGTTCGCGCAGATCCTGATCTTCGTCCTGATGGCCCTGATCATCCTGGTCCGCCCCGCCGGGTTGTTCGGACGCAAGGAGGCGACGGCATGACCCATTCCGTGGTTACCCCGGCCCCGGTCACCGAGGCGCACGCCGCCATCGCAGGGGGCGGCTCGAGGCGATGGGTCCTGTTGGCGGCCGGCCTGGTGGCAGCGCTGGCGCTGCCATGGTTCGTCTATCCGCCGGTAGCGATGGACATCGTGGCGATGGCGCTGTTCGCGATCGCCCTGGACATCCTGCTCGGCTACACGGGGCTGCTGTCCTTCGGACACGCTGCGTTCTGGGGCAGCTCGGCGTACGTGACGGGCCTGATCGCCACGCACTACGGTGTGCCGTTTCCGGTGGCCGTCCTCGGCGGCGCACTGTTCGCGATGGTCCTCGCCCTCCCCGTCGGCTATCTGTCGGTGCGCCGGTCCGGGATCTACTTCGCGATGGTGACCCTCGCCTTCGGACAACTGGTCTACTTCATCGGGTACCAGTGGAGCGACCTGACCGGTGGCGAGAACGGGCTGCAAGGCGTGCCCCGGTCGTTTTTCGGCATCGAACTGGTGGAGACCGAGTCGTTCTACTTCTACTATGCGGCCTTGCCGATCCTCCTGCTCGGCATGTGGGCAGCCTGGCGGATCGTGCACTCACCGTTCGGACGGGTCCTGGTGTCGATCCGCGACAACACCCAGCGAGCGCGGGCGCTCGGCTACGAAGTGGAGAAGTACAAGGTCATCGCCTTCGTGCTTTCCGCCGGACTGACCGGCCTGGCCGGCGGCACGTTCGCCATCAACCACGGCTTCGTGGCGCTGACCGAGCTGCACTGGAGCACCTCCGGCGAAGTCGTGCTGATGACGGTGCTGGGCGGCATCGGCACGCTGTGGGGAGGGGCCCTGGGTGCGTTCCTGGCCGTGATGCTCGCCGACTACCTCGCCTCGTCCGGTTTCGACGGCATCGACCTGGTTACCGGCTCGGTCTTCGTCCTCGTGGTGCTGCTGTTCCGCCGTGGAATCTGGGGGACCGTTCGTCACCAATGGCTGGCCTGGCAGCAGCGCCGTACGTCGTCGCGCCGCACTTCGGCCAGTGCTGACTCGGCGAGGCGCAGGCCGTGAGCCGCCGCGAGCGCAGCGCAGGGTTATAGAGTTCGGCAAACCTCACGATGCGCGGGAGCTGAACTTCGCGCAACACCACGTCAGGAGAGGGCACCTGTCGGTGACTTCGCGGAGAATACTCGAGACCAAGTACCGGATCTCGGAAACGGCGATGGCCTTGTTCCTTGAGGAGGGGTACGCAAACGTTACTGTCGAAGCCGTTGCGGAGGCATCGAGCGTGTCTCGTCGTACCGTTTTCCGGCACTTCGAGAGCAAGGACGAACTCGCGTTTCCGGATCACACCGAACGCCTCGGGCTCGTCGAGCGATGCCTTGTCGAGTCCGCTCCTGGTACGGACCCGGTAGAGGCCGTCATCGCGGCCACCGAGGAGTCACTGCGCGATTTCCTCAGCCGGCCCGAGCTCGTCCTCCGGCGATACAAACTGACGCGCGTCGTCCCCGAGTTACGGAAGCGGGAGGTCATCGAACATGAGCGATACGTGACGCTCACACGCTCGTTCCTGCGGGATCATCTTCCGGCCGACGCCCCGTCCTTCCAGTCGATGGCCCTTGCGGCTCTCATCGACGCGATCCACCGGTCCGCGCTCGGAAACTGGGTACGCAGCGGAGGCGCGACCGATGCCGCCGCCGAGTTGGATGCGGGCATGGAATGGATCCGTCGCCTCATGGTCCACCAGTCGACATTCTCCACCTCTCCGCTGCTCCTCGCGTTGCTCCCTGACACGCCGCAAACCCGCCGCGTCTTGACCTCGTTGAGAGACGCGGCGGAGGAACTGCTTTAGCCAGGCGGATAGGATCATGAATGGTCCTTTTTCAACCCCCCTTGCGGTCCGGTGGACCGCAAGGTCGGACGCGGTGCGTGAGCGCCGCGCGGTCCAGGTTGAAAAAGGTTCAATGGGTACCGCGTGACCCATGCCTGGAAGGACGCCCGGGTTACCGAGATCTGGGCAGGCCGAACGAAACCCATGAAAGAGCTCATCGGCGGTGCTGGAGGGCGTGGTGGCCGGCGAGGGCTCGCCGTTGTCAAGGCCCGTGAGGAGGAGCAGGAGTTGCCGAATCTGACGTTCGACTTCGCGGGGAGAACCGCGATCGTGACCGGAGCGGCGCGCGGGCTCGGATTCGAGTTCGCCCGCCTTTTCCACGAGTCCGGGGCGAAGGTGTTCCTGGTTGACGCCGACGCCGACGCGGTCGCGCTGGCGGCGGACGAGGTGGGCGCGGTCGGGGTCGCCTGCGACGTCACCAGCACCGAGGCCGTTGAGGCCCTGGTGAACCGGGTGGTCACGGCGGCCGGCCGGCTGGACATCGTCGTCAACAACGCCGGCATCCTCCGGGACCGTCGACTCTGGAAGCTGTCGGACCAGGACTGGGCTGAGGTGCTCGACGTCCACCTGGGTGGAACGTTCCGGCTGACCCGTGCCGCCGTTCCGGTGTTCCGGGAGCAGCGGTACGGCCGCGTCATCAACGTGACCTCGTACACGGGTCTGCGCGGCAACATCGGGCAGGCAAACTACGGTGCAGCCAAGGCCGGGATCATCGGCTTCACCAAGACCGCGGCCAAGGAACTCGCGGCGTTCGGCGTCACCGTCAACGCCATTTCGCCCAACGCCGAGACGCGGATGATCGGCTCGGTTCCCGAGGAGAAGCGTCAGGAACTTGCCGCCGCCATCCCGCTCGGCCGGTTCGCGGCGCCCAGCGAAATGGCTGCGGCCACGGCGTTCCTCGCCTCCGAAGAGGCCGGATACATCACCGGAGTTGTCCTTCCCGTGGACGGAGGAATCTCGATATGACCAGCCCGGACCAGCGGATCGTGATCGTCGACGGCGCCCGTACGCCGACCGGCAACCACGGCGGGGTGTTCAAGGACCCGCCCGCTCACGAACTGGGTGCCGTTGCCGCCAGGGCGGCACTGACGCGCTCGGCGGTGCCGGCCGACGCCATCGAGGAGGTCGTGATGGGCTGCATCGGCCAGGTCGGGCCCGACGCCTACAACGCTCGTCGGGTGGCCATCGCCGCCGGACTGCCGGTCTCCACACCCGCCTACACCGTCAACCGGCTGTGCGGTTCCGGACTCCAGGCCATCTGGTCGGCGTCCATGGAGATGCGCTGGAATGGCCTCGACTTCGCTCTCGCCGGCGGTGACGAGTCCATGACCCGGATGCCCTTCTACGACTTCGAGGCGCGCCGGCAGAAGGCAGTGAACCGGGCGCATGCGAAATCCGTGCCCGCGGCGAACGCGCCATCGCCACGCTCAGGACCTGGAAAATCCTGGCCAAGCTACGCAGCTGCCCACGCTGACCACTGCGATCGTGCAGGCCCTCCTCGTCCTGCACCACGTCGAAGCGAACCGCTATGCAGGATGAAAGTGGTTTTACGATCATCGCATGATCGATACTGAGGTGACGGTGCGTCGGGCCTCCGACGCGGATGCGCCCGCCCTGGCCGGGCTGCGCTGGCGGCGGGCGATCCAGGAGCGCGGCTACCAGGGCGACAACCTGGACGAGTTCGTCGCGACGCTCGGCGATTGGATGCGCGGCCACCCCGAGCACCGGGCGTTCGTGGCCGAGGCCGCCGGAGAGGTGATCGGGATGGCCTGGCTGGCAGTACTCGACCGTGTGCCCAAGGCAAACAAGTACGCCCGGCGCGGCGGCGACGTGCAGTCCGTGTTCGTCGTCCCTGAGCTGCGCGACCGCCGGGTCGGCGCGCTGCTGATGTCGGCCGTGCTGAACGAGGCCCGTCGCCTGGAGCTGGAGCACGTGACGGTGCACTCCAGCACCCGGGCGGTGCCGTTTTACGAGCGCAACGGCTGGGGTCACGATCCCGAGTGGCTCAGCTGGGCCTCTGAGGCGTAGAGCTGCCGCCCGTGCCGGCCCACCCCAATCGGCCCCGGTACATCGGGTCGCTGGCCCGACGCAGCGCGTCCCGCGGGTCGGCGTCGTGCGGCGGCAGTGCGATGCCAAGCTACGCAGCTGCCCACGCCGAGCCACTGGACACCGACCCTTCCGCCCAGCAGGACCCCTCCGCCTCGGAGGTTCCGGCGGGGCGCCACGAGGACCGGGAGCCGACCTGGACGACCTGTCCGCGAAGCTCCGGGCGGAGAACGGCGCCCTTCTCGGTGGGATATCGGACGAGGAACTGCGGCGCGGCGTCCGGGTCGGCAAGAAGAACATCGAGATCAAACGGCAGCACCGGCTCGGTGTGTTCGAACGGGATCTGCTGCTCTTCGTCGCGGAGGACGCCCGGGCGCGCAATTCCGGCGGCCACCTCCGGGAGCCGTACGCGCGCGGCAAGATCACCGAGGTCGATCTGCCCTGTACCCATACCAACAGGGTGCAGCCCGACATGCTGGGCCGGGTCTGGGCGGCCATCGCCGCCTGGCTGCAAGCTTGACGACCCGCGATCTAACCGTTAGACACGCGGTATAACGGTTATAGGGGGCCCGATGCAGCAGGAAGTAGTGCTGGCCATGCTGGCCAAGGAGCCCTCGTATGCCTACCAGTTGGGGGCCCGGCTGCGAGACGCGCTCGGCCCGCTCGGCGACGCGATGAACGCCGGGCAGGTCTACGTCACGCTGACCCGGCTGGAGAAGGCCGGCCTGCTGGAGGTCGAGCGGCCCGCCGACGCCCGCGACCGGACAGAGCGCAAGAGGTATGCGCTGACCGCCGACGGCCAGCAGCGGGTGGCCGAGTGGATCACCGAGGTGAGCTGGCCGAAACCGAACCTCGCCGAGTTCCACCTCAAGCTGGTCGCGGCCGCGTCGGCCGGGCTGGCCGATCCGATCACCATCGTCGACGCCCAGCGCCGCGAGTTGCTGCGCCGGCTGCGCGACGCCCAGCGCGCCGCCATGGCCGAGCCGGATTACTCGGACGCCGCGCTGTTGCTGGAAGGCGTCGTGCTCCGGCTCCAGGCGGACCTGCGCTGGCTCGAGGCATGTGAGAAGAACTGGACCCACCGAAGGAGTGGATCGTGAGCGACGCCGCCGACACGCCTGTGCTTCGCGCCCGCGGGGTGCAGAAGGAGTACGGCAAGGGGGAAGGACTGGTGCGCGCCGTCGACGGGGTCGATCTCGACATCGCCGCCGGAGAGACGGTGGCGATCATGGGGCCGAGCGGCTGCGGGAAGTCCACCCTGCTGCACCTGCTCGGCGGGCTGGACCGGCCCTCGGCCGGCGAGGTGTTGCTCAGCGGCCGCCGCATCGACAACATCAGCGAGAAGGCCCTGGCCCGGATGCGACGTACCGACATCGGCTTCGTATTCCAGTCCTTCCATCTGATGGAGGAACTCACCGCCGTGGAGAACGTCGAGCTGTCGGCGCTGCTGGCCGGGCGCTCACCGCGGGCCGCCAGACGGCGCGCGGAGGAACTGCTCGAGCAGGTCGGGCTCACCGGCCGGGCGCGATTCCTGCCCTCCCAGCTCTCCGGTGGCCAGCGACAGCGGGTCGCGGTCGCCCGGGCGCTGAGCAACGAACCACTGGTCGTGCTCGCTGACGAACCGACCGGCAACCTGGACAGTGCCGCCACCCTGGACGTCCTGCAACTCTTCGAGGGACTGCACGGCTCCGGTCAGACGCTGGTGATCGTCACGCACGACGCGCGGATCGCGGCCACCGCGGACCGGATGATCTCGATGCGCGACGGCGTGTTCGTGGACGAGACCAGGTTGACCGGTGGCACCAC
Organism: Plantactinospora sp. ZYX-F-223; assembly: GCF_039649625.1. NCBI lineage: Bacteria > Bacillati > Actinomycetota > Actinomycetes > Micromonosporales > Micromonosporaceae > Plantactinospora > Plantactinospora sp. ZYX-F-223. The sequence continues at coordinate 15,857 of NZ_JBDJAV010000061.1, forward strand.
CGGCGAACTCCGCGCCTTCGCCGGGCTGGAGGACTGAGCCGATGGGCCGCATCCTGCTCGTGGTCCGCCTCGCCGTGCGCGACCTCCGCCGGCGCCGCACCGAGGCCGCGCTGCTCCTGCTCGCCATCCTGGCAGCCACCACGACGTTGACGCTCGCGCTCGTCCTCGGTGACGCGGCCCGCGACCCGTACGAGAGCACCCGGAAGGCGACCAACGGACCCGACGTGGTCGCCAACGGCCAGACCGCCGGGCTTCCCCGGCTCGAGAGCCTGACCACCGCGGCCGGAGTCACCGACCACAGCGGACCGTTCCCGGTCACCTCCGGGAAGCTCCAGGCAGCCGACCGCACCTCCGACGTGCAGATCGTGGGCCGCGACGCGGCGCCCGCGTCGGTCGATCGGCCCGAGGTGACGCAGGGCAGCTGGGTCAGCGACGGCGGCGTGGTGATGGAAGCCGCCTTCGCCAGCGCGCTCGAGGTACGCGTCGGTGACTCGGTCACCCTGGCCGACCGGTCGTTCAAGGTCGTCGGGTTCGCGGTCACCGCCGCCATGCCGCCCTATCCGGGGTCGTCCTGCATCGTCGTCAAACCCGGTTGCGTCAACGGCGTCATCACCGAGGGCCAGACGCTGCCAGCGGGATTGCTGCACAATCCCGGGCTGGTCTGGCTCACCCAGGCGGACGTCCGGAGCATCGCCCCGGATCCGAACTCCCTCTCCTACGTGTTGAACCTGAAACTCGCCGATCCGAACGGGGCCCAGGCGTTCATCGACGCGAACTCCGGCGGACCGGGCCGCGCCGCCGCCATGCAGAGCTGGCAGGACATCCTCACGGACGCCATCGAGCTGGCCAGAGACTCTCAGATCCTGCTGCTGATCGGTACCTGGCTGCTCGGCCTGCTCGCCGTGGCGAGTCTCTCGGTGCTGGTCGGCGGTCGGATGGCCGATCAGACCAGGCGCGTCGGGCTGCTGAAGGCGGTCGGCGGCACACCGGGCCTGGTCGCCGCCGTCCTGCTCGCCGAGTATGTCCTCGTGGCCCTCGTCGCGGCCGTGGGCGGGCTGGCGATCGGCACGCTGACCGCGCCGTTGCTGACCGAGTCCAGCGCTGGCCTCGTCGGCAGCGCGGGTACGCCACCGATCACCATGGCCAGGGTCATCGTGGTGATCGCCGTGGCGCTCGCCGTCGCGGTGGTCGCGACCGCTGTGCCGGCCGTGCGTGCCGCCCGCTCCAGCACCGTCAACGCGCTGGCCGACGCCGCCCGCCCGCCCCAGCGGATGGGCTGGCTCATCGCGATCTCGGCGCGACTGCCCGTCCCGCTGCTCCTCGCCCTGCGGGTCGCCGCCCGCCGGCCGCGCCGGGTCGTGCTGGGGGTGGCCAGCATCGCGGTCACCGTCAGCGGCATCTACGTCCTGCTGGTGCTCAACGCCTTCCTCGCCACCCAACCACTCACCGGCGGTTACGGCGAGAGCCAGGTGCGGGTACTGCGCCACGTGCTGCTCACCTGGACGGTCATCCTGCTCACCTTGGCGGCGGTCAACGCGATCGTCATCACCTGGGCGACCGTGCTCGACAACCGGCACTCCTCGGCGCTGGCGCGTGCCCTCGGCGCGACTCCCAGCGAAGTGACCGGCGCACTGGCCGCCGCGCAGGTACTGCCGGCGTTCGTCGGTGCCGTCCTGGGCGTCTTCCCGGGAGGCTTCGCACTGTTCGCCGCCATCAACGGGATCACCGGCGGCGACAGCGACAGGGCCACGCTTCCCTCGCTCTGGCAACTGGCCGTCCTGGTGCTGGCGACCCTGCTCGTGATGGCGGCACTCACCGCCGTTCCCGCCCGCCTCGGCGGCCGCAGGCCGGTGACCGACACGCTGTGAGGGGGTCCGCCGTACAAATGCGGACACCTACCAGCTGAAGCAGATCGACGAGTTCCTGGGCTGGTGCTCCGACAACGGCATTACCGCCGAGCATCTGTTCAACAAGCGAGAGTGGACCTGGTAGCGCACCGAGATGCCCTACCTGAGCACGAACGGCATCCGGCTCGCCTACCAGCGCTCCGGTCAGGGGGATCCCGTCCTTCTGATCATGGGTACGGGGGCGGCCGGCCATGTCTGGAGCCTGCACCAGACTCCGGCGCTGCAACGGGCGGGATACCAGACGGTCACCTTCAACAACCGTGGCATCCCCCTCGGACGCCCCCACGGGCAGGTACTCGCTTGAGGACATGGTCGCCGACACCAGGGACTCATCGAAGCGTTGGACCTGGCTCCGTGCCGAATCGTCGGTACCTCCATGGGGCGCACTCGTCGCGCAGGAGCTGGCGATCGGCTGGCTGCGGCTGGTGCGGTGCGCGGTCCTGATCGCCACCCGGGCCAGTTCGGACGCCATCCGGCGGGCACAGGTGGCGGCCGACCAGGCGCTGTTGGAGGCGGCGTCCGGGTACCGCGCAAGTACGACGCCTGCGTTTGCTGCATCGCAACGTGGGTCAGCTCATCCTGCTGGCCGGCACGCTCGACGACGTCGTCGGACGGTTCCTGCTGTCGATGGTCTCGGCGGCCGCCGTCAAGGGCGTCAGCGCCGGACAGATTTCGCTCTCCCTGCTGTACCTGGTCGGCTTCGTCGTCTTCGCCGTCCTGGTCGGCCGACCGGTGGTACGCACGCCGGGTCATGAGGATCGCGGACCGGTCGGACGACGGCGGCCCGAGCGTCTCCGCGGCCGTCGTCGTGATCCTGCTGGGCGCGGTGTGCACCCACGCCCTGGGCATGGAGCCGGTCTTCGGCGCGTTCGTCGCCGGTATCCTGATCGGCCTGCCGGGCGCTGCCAACCAGATCAAGCCGGCATCGTTGCGTACGATCGTCACTGCGGTGCTCGCCCCGCTCTTCCTGGCCACCGCCGGACTGCGGATGGACCTCACCGCACTCGTGGACCCGACCGTCGCACTCGCCGCACTGGCGGTGCTGATCACCGCCATCCTCGGCAAGTTCGCCGGCGCGTCCCTCGGTGCCCGCCTCCCGGCTCAGCCGCTGGGAAGGCATGGCAACCGGCGCCGGTATGAACGCCCGTGGCGTGGTCGAGGTCATCATCGCACTGACCGGCCTGCGACTCGGTGTGCTCAACACGGGTTGCGGTGGCGCGTGGTCGGCCGACAAACTCGGCGTCGGCTCTACCGAGCAGGTATAGCGGTGATGTTCACGCTCGCACGGGACGAGGTCGAGGCTTCGACGCGGCCACTCAGCCGCCGGCGGTGTACCCGTTCTGGCACCGGATCGCCCTGGCCACCAACCGGCGCGACCCCGCCGAAGCCCCGTTCTCGACGGCTACCGTGCGGCGATGAGCTCGAGCAGCATCGCCTGACCGGGATTGAGCAGGGGAAGCGGCACGCCTTCCCGGGTCAGGACCCGGCCGGACAGCACGATGCCACGCTCTGCGCGCGAAAACCAGCCGGGGTCGGCGACCTGGTGCCGTGCGGCCGGTCCCGTCTCCGGACGCGTGCGCAGCAGGTAGTGCCGATCCGGGTCCAGTCCCGGCAGCGCCGACCGCGCCGTATGCGCGGCCGGGCTGGTGTGCAGGCGGACCCAGGCGAAGACCGCGTGCGCCGCGTCGTCGCTGACCACACCGTGCAGGAGCGCGCCGGCGTCGACGTGGTCCGCGCGGACCGTGCGGCCGCTGTGCAGCAACGGGCGGAGCTCCTTGTAGAGCCGCGCCCAGCGGGCCAGGCCATCCAGCTCGGCCGGCCCGCATGACGTGAGGTCCCACTCGATGCCGGCGTGCCCGAACAACGCGGTGACGAGGCGGAACGACAGCGCGGTTGACCGTTGGGTGGTGTGCGCCCGCATCGGGCCGACGTGGGTACCGAGTAGCTCGGGCGGCAGCAGCGTCTGCGTCCACCGCTGGATCAGCTGACGCTCGATCGGATCGTTGGTGTCGGAGACCCAGACCCGGTGGGTGCGCGACATGATCCCGAGGTCCGCCCGGGCACCGCCGCTGGCGCAGCTCTCGATTTCGAGTGCCGGGTGCCGGGCGCGGAGCTGGTCCAGGAGTCGGTACACGGCCAGCGTGTGCTCGTGGACGCGCGGCGCCCCGGCGGCGCCGCGCGCGGCGTGCAGGTCGCGGTTGTGGTCCCACTTGATGAAGTCCACGGCGCAGTCGGTGACGACCGCGTCGATGCGGTCGAGCAGGTAGGTGGCCACGGCGGGCTGGGAGAGGTCCAGGGCGAACTGGTGGCGCCAGCGCAGGTCCGGCAGTTCGCCGAGCAGCCACTCCGGATGGGCACGGGCGAGGTCGGAGTCGGGGTTGACCATCTCGGGCTCGAACCACAGGCCGAACTGCATCCCCAGCTCGTGTACCCGGTCGCTGAGGCCGCGCAGCCCGTGCGGCCACACGGTCTCGTCCACAGACCAGTCGCCCAGCCCGGCCGTGTCGTCGCGACGTCCCCGAAACCAACCGTCGTCCAGGACGAACCGCTCGACCCCGATGTCGGCGGCCCGCTTGGCCAGCTCGGTCAGCCGCTCCAGGTCGTGCTCGAAGTAGACCGCCTCCCAGGTGTTGAGCACGAGCGGGCGTGGTGTCGAGGGGTGCGCGGGCAGCGCGCGGACGGACCGGTGGATGCGGTCGGTGACGCCGTCGATGCCGCGGTCGCCCCAGGCGAACAGGACCTCCGGGCTCTGGTACGCCTCGCCGGGCCCCAGCAGGATCTCGCCGAGGTCGAGCAGCTCGCCGCCACCGATTACGGCCGAGTGGACGCCGGCGCCTTCGGGGAGGCGTTCGACGATCTGTTCCTGGTTTCCGCTCCACGCGATGTGCGCCGCCCAGATCTCACCGGACCGGAAGGAGAAGCCGGGGGTGCCGGCGAGGGTGAGGAACGCGGAGTCATGGCCGGGCCGGCCGCGGCGCGAGGAGCGTGTCCAGGTGCCGTCGCCGATCCGACGGCGCTGCGGATGCCGTTCGCCGCTCCAGCGCCCGGTGAAGTCGAGCACCTCCGTCGCGCGCGCCGGCAGCGGCAGGAGCAGCCGCAGCGCGCTCACGGTGAGTTCCTGGCCGGCGGTCGCGTTTCGGATGACCGCCGTGGCGTGCAGCACTCCGGCGGCGTCGAGGCGGTATTCGTAGGTGATCTCGGCCTGCCGCTCCCGGTCGGACAGGACGAACCGGGCGCTGGTCGGCTCGGCCGTCGTCTCGACGAGGGTCAGCGGCCCGCCACTGGCCCGCCCGACCTGCAACTCAACAGCGGCGGTTCCGGACCAGCCGTGCTGCCGGCTGGCGGCGATCGAGAAGGAGCGCGGCGCGTCCAGGGAGCTGTTGAGCACGGCGGGCGTACCGGTCGTGAGCAGGCCCTGCACGTCCGCGTCGCCGTCGAGGGCGGCCCCCCAGTGCGCGACTGCGGGAAGACCCCAGCGGTCCGGAGCCAGCAGCAGGCTGACGCCGCCGCCGCGTAGGTGGACCCATTCGGTTGAGGAGCTCGCCATGAACATCCACTATTCCTTGACGACGTTAACTATGTTTCTTGACAGTGTTAAGTAATGATGCCTAGGCTCCGCCGTGAGTGCAAATCAAGGCCAGTTCGGCCGGCATAGGAGCCTGACGACCCCGATGGATCTTCATCAGCCTGTAGACATCTCCCCCGACGCGACGACGTCGCTCGGTGGTCTCGCGATTACGCTCCGGCCGGCCGGAGACCATCTCACGCTCGAGGCGAGCCATCGCGGCCGGGCGGTGTTCGCGCGCGTGGAGCTCGGGATCACCGTCGACGGTGTGCGGCTCGGTCCCCACTCGGCGGTCGTCGACGTGTCCCGCCGCCGGGTGCGCGAGACCTACCGCAAGTACACCGGCAAGGTCGTCGGCACCCTGGACGTCGACCACCAGGAGACCGCGTACACGCTGCGGGACCCGGACGGGCGCCGGTGGGGTCTGGTCGTACGGGTAGCCCGGGACGGGTTCGCGTTCCGGTACGTCGTGCCCGAGGCGGGCGTCCTTGGCGCGGAGCTGACCCGGTACGTGCCGCACGGCGCCGGCCGCGCCTGGCCACTGGAGTACCAGACCTGGTACGAGACTCCTCGCTTCGGCAGCGACCTGGACCACCTCGCGGACGGCGACTACGGGTTCCCGCTGCTGTTGACGGCCACGCCGGAGTCCTTCGTGCTGATCAGCGAGTCGGACATCGACGGCCGCAGCTCGGGGGCGCACGTGCGCTACACCGGCGGCGCCTTCGCGCTGGTCACCGCCGACGACACCGCCGAGGTCGAGGCTGGGCATGCCACGCCGTGGCGGGTCGCGATCGTCGGCGACCTCGCCGAGATCGTCGCGTCTCACCTGGTCGACGACCTGGCACCAGCCGCCGCCACCGGGCACCTCACCCTGCCGCGGCCCGGCCGGGCGGCCTGGTCCTGGTGGTCCAGCCAGTACTCCGGCGCCTACCTCGACGACCAGAAACGGTTCACCGACTTCGCCGCCGCGCAGGGCTGGGAGCACCTGCTCGTCGACTGTGGCTGGGACCCGACGTGGGTGCCGGAACTCGTCTCCTACGCCAGCGCCCGGGGCGTACAGGTACATCTGTGGAGCTCGTGGAAGGACCTCGACGGGCCGGAAGCCCTCGCGAAGCTCGCCCTGTGGCGGTCCTGGGGAGTCGCCGGGATCAAGGTCGACTTCATGGAGTCCGAGTCACGCGAGCGCTACCGGTGGTACGACGCGATCATTGCGGAGACCGCTCGCGTCGGCCTCGTCGTCAACTTCCACGGCTCGGTCATCCCCCGCGGCTGGGCAAGGACCCATCCGCACGTGGTCAGCTACGAGGGGATCCGCGGCGCCGAGTACTACGTCTTCTACCAGGAGCCGCTGACCGCCGCGCACAACGTGATCCAGCCGTTCACCCGCAACGTCGTCGGCGCGATGGACTACACGCCGGTGGCGTTCAGCGCGCCGCGGCGGGAGACCAGCGACGCCCACGAGCTCGCGCTCGCCGTCGTCTACGAGTCCGGCATCACCCATTTCGCCGACGACCCGGGGGAGTACACCAAGCGTCCGGCGGCGGCCACGTTCCTCGCCGAGCTCGCGCCGGCCTGGGAGGAGGTGCGCCTCCTCGACGGGCACCCGGACCGGGGCGCGGTCATCGCCCGCCGCAGTGGCGACCGCTGGTTCGTCGGCGCGATCAGCGCGACCGGCCCGGAGCGGGTCACCCTCTCCGTGGCCAGCCTTGTCGACGGCCCGGCCGACGTCCTGCTCGTCACCGACGACGGCACCGGAGGGCTGGCCGAGACGATCCTGCGACAGGTGACCGAGCCGATCCCGGTCGACCTCGCGCACAACGGCGGCTACGCCGCGATCGTGGCACCCGCGGGCGCGCCGCTGGTCCGCGCCGCTGCCAACCCCAGGTACGCGCTGCCGCGCATCGAGCCCGCGGTAAGCGTCGTCGGTGACGACGGGACGGCGGTCCTCGACGCCGATCCCCGCGCGACCCTGCGCCTTGCCCCCGGATGGACCGCCGTCCCGGGCGCCCATCGCGGGCAGTGGACGGTCCGGGCCCCGGCCGGGGTCCGCCCCGGTGACCGGGTCGTCGTCGCCGCCGAGATCCCCGGTGCCGACGGCGTACCGGCGGTCGCGCACGCCCAGGTCGTCGCGCCGCTGTCGCCGGGAAGCCACCCGCTGTCCACCATGCCGTTTCTGCGCTGCCGCAACGAGGTCGGCCCGGTCGAGCGCAACGCGGCCAACGGCGGCGGCGACCCCCGCGACGGCGGCCCACTCACCGTCGCCGGCGTCGTCCACGAGGAAGGACTGGGCGTCAGTCAGCGCTCCGCTGTGGAGTTCGCACTCGCCGGCGGCCCGCGCCTGCTGACCGGTGCCGTCGGCATCGACGACGAGACCCCGGACGCCACCGTGGTCGCGCGCATCCTCGTCGATGGCGTCGAGCGGAGCACGTTCGCGCTGCGCGGCGGCGAGGCGCCCGTCGCGTTCGAGGTCACGGTCGAGGGCGCGGCAACGCTCGAACTGCGTACCGAGCCCGGACCGGACGGTGTCGAGGCGCACGTCGACTGGCTGCGGCCACAGCTCGTGGTCTGACCGAAGGACGCCAGAGTTTCCCCGGCACCCACGCAGCCGGGTCTCGATAGAGGAAGAGGTAACCCGATGAGGAAATGGCTGGCGGCCGCACTGGCCGCGGCGCTTCTGGCCGGATGCTCGTCCGAAAGCGGCGACGACGGCCCGGTCACGCTGACGTACGCGGTGTGGGGCCAGAACGACGCCATGCAGCAGCTCGTCGACGCGTTCGAGGCGAAGCATCCGGACATCCAGGTCGAGCTCCAGGTCAACCCGTGGACCGACTACTGGACCAAGCTCCAGGTCGCCGCCCAGGGCAGCACCGCCCCCGACGCGTTCTGGATGCTCGGCGACCGCTTTCAGACGTACGCGTCGAACGGGCAGCTACTGCCGCTCGACGACGCCATCGAAAAGGCGAACGTCGACCTGGGCGTGTATCCGAAGGTACTCGTCGACCTGTTCACTTTGAACGGCAAGCACTACGGGTTGCCCAAGGACTTCGACACGATCGGGCTCTGGTACAACAAGGAGCTCTTCGACGCCGCCGGCGTCAAGTACCCCACCCCGGAGTGGACCTGGGCCGACGTCCAGGCGGCCGCAGCGAAGCTGACCAACAAGAACACCGGCGTGTACGGCATCGCGGCGCCGTTCAACCGCCAGGAAGGCTTCTACAACACCATCGCGCAGGCCGGCGGGTACGTCGTCTCTCCCGACGGCAAGAAGTCCGGCTACGACGACCCGAAGACCCAGGCCGGCATCCAGTACTGGATCGACTTCGTCCAGAAGGGACAGTCGCCGACGCCGCAGCAGTTCGCCGACACCGACGCGACCGCCCAGTTCGAGAACGGCAAGGTGGCGATGTACTACGGCGGCTCGTTCTACGCGACTCGCTTCTACGAGAACGCCGCGCTCCGCTCGAAGATCGACGTCACCGCTCTGCCGAAGGGCGAGAAGCGCGCCACCGTCATCAACGGCATCCAGAACGTCGGGTATGCCAAGTCCAAGCACCCGGAGCAGCTGCGCGAGCTGCTGCTGTTCCTCGGCAGCGAGGAGGCCGCGAAGATCCAGGGTGACACCGGCGCGGTGATCCCGGCGTACCGGAACACCCAGCAGGCGTGGGTCGACTCGATGCCGGAGTTCAACCTCAAGGCGTTCCTGGACCAGGTGCCGGACAGCGTGGTCTACCCGGTCTCGGCGAACACGGCCGTCTGGAACGAGTTCGAGGAAACCCACCTCACGCCCGCCTGGGAGGGCAAGCAGACGGTGCAGCAGGCGGCCAACAGCCTGGCCGCCGAGATGAACGAAGCGCTCGCCAAGGAATGACCGTCACGACCAGCGGGCGTGGCGCCGCCAGGCGTCCCGCCCGCCCTCACCGCAGAGCCGCGTGGATCGGCCTGGCCTACGTCGCGCCGGCGCTGGCCGGGCTGCTCGCGCTCTACATCGTGCCGCTGTTGAACACGTTCTACCTGAGCCTGTCCGAGACCGGACCGTTCGGCGGCAGCACGTTCACCGGCCTCGACAATTACCGGGAGCTGGCCGGCGACGGCGAGTTCTGGCGCGCGCTGCGCAACAGCGCCGTCTACACGGTGATCGTGCTGCTCGGCATCCCGATCGCCGTCGTCGTCGCCACGCTCATCCACTCGGTCCGCCGCTTCGGCAACCTCTACCGCGTGCTGTTCTTTCTGCCCGTGGTCACGCTGCCGGTCGCCATCGGCATGGTGTGGCGGTACATCTACAACGGCGAGTTCGGGGTGCTCAACCAGGCGCTCGGCCTGGTCGGCATCGACGGACCGAACTGGGTCGCCGACCCGGACGTGGCGATCTACGCGGTGTCCGTGGTGGGCATCTGGATGAGTCTGGGCACCAATATCATCATCCTCGGCGCGGGCCTGCGCGGCATCCCGAAGGAGCTGCTGGAGGCGTCTGCCATGGACGGAGCCGGTCGGGTGCGGCAGTTCTTCTCAGTCACGCTGCCGCTGCTGTCGCCGAGCATCTTCTTCGTCTCCATCCTGTCGGTCATCTCGTCCCTGCAGATGTTCGACCTCATCTACGTGATGATCGGCCGTGGCTCCACCGCGGAGATCGGGACGCAGACCGTCGTGTACCGGTTCTTCCAGAAGGCCTTCGTCGAGTACGACCAGGGCTACGGCGCGGCCAACGCGATCGTCCTGCTGATGCTCATCATGGCGATCACCGCCATCCAGTTCCGGCTCCAGAGGAAGTGGGTCTTCTATGGCTGAGAACGCCGTGCGCCGCCGCCGCGACCCGTGGGTCGTCCATGTGCTGCTCGCACTCGCGGCCGCCGTGATGGTCTTCCCGTTCGTCTGGCAGGTGCTGACGGCCTTCAAGACGGTCCCGGAGTCGCGGGCCGTACCTCCGGTGTTCGTGCCGTCCGGGTGGCAGGTCGAGGCGTTCACCCGCTTCTTCGACACGCTGCCGGTCGGCGGGCTCTTCGTCGTCTCGATCGCCGCGCTGGTGCTGCGCGTCGCCGGGCAGGTGCTGGTCTCGGCCCTCGCGGCGTACGGGTTCGCCCGCTTCGACTTCCCCGGCAGGAACGTCCTCTTCGCGCTGTTCCTGATCATGTTGATGGCGCCCAGCCAGCTGTTCCTCATCGCCCAGTTCGACCTGATGAAGGACCTGAAACTGCTGGACACGCTGCCGGCGATCGCGATCCCGGGCCTGTTCTCGGCGTTCGGGACGTTCCTGCTCCGGCAAGCGTTCCTCGGCATACCGGCGGAGTTCGAGGAGGCGGCGCGGCTCGACGGCGCCAACTCGTTCCAGATCTTCTGGCGCATCATGCTGCCCATGGCCGGGCCGACGCTCGCCGCGCTGGCCCTGCTCACCTCGCTGTATTCGTGGAACGACCTGCTCTGGCCACTCGTGGTCACCTCGTCCAAGGAGAACATGACCCTTCCGGTCGGCCTGGCCAACCTCCAGGGCCAGTACGCGACCGACTATCCGACACTCATGGCAGGATCCTTTCTCGTGTCACTGCCGTTGATCGTCCTGTTCCTCGCGCTGCAACGGCAGTTCTTTGCCGGCATCGCCTCGAGTGGCCTCAAGGGATGAGGGACTTCGCGCGTATCCCGGTCAGTTCGCCGGCGTCCGTCGCGGTGTTCCGCCGCATCCTCACGCACGGGCCGGTGGGGCGGGTCGACATTGCCCGCACCACCGGGCTGTCCCAGGCGGCGGTCACCAAGGCCGTCACCCCGCTGATCGCCGCCGGGTTCGTCGTCGAGGCCGAGCAGCCCCGGCCCGAGGCCGGCGTCGGTCGGCCCATCAACCCGCTCGCCGTCTCGCGAGACCGGGCGTTCATCGCCGGCGTCAAGGTAACCGCCGAACGCAGCTACGCGGTCCTCACCAACCTGGGCGCCGATCCGATCGTCCACGTCGAGGTCGCGAACGCCAGCTCCGACCTGGCCGACGTGCTGACCGCGGTGGAGCGGCTCATCCAGCAGCTACGCGCCCACTCGCCCGGTGGCCGCCTCGACGGCATCGGCGTCGCCGTCTCCGGAGACGTCGACCGCACCACTGGCACCGTCCGCGACTCCCCATTGCTCGGCTGGCGCAACGTACAGCTCAAGGAGCGCATCGAGGCCCTCACCAGCACGCCCGTTACGGTCGAGAACGACGTCCGCGCGCTGACCGTCACCGAGATCCTCTTCGGCGCTGGCCGCGACGCCACCTCGCTGGCCGTCGTGACGATCGGCGCCGGCATCGGCTGCGGCCTGTTCCTCAACGGGCGCATCGTGCAAGGCACGCACGGCGTCTCCGGCGAGATCGGACATCTCCCGCTCGCATCCGAGGCCCTCGTCTGCAGCTGCGGTCGGCGGGGATGTGTCGAGACGGTCGCCTCGACCCAGGCCATCGTCGACCGGGTCCGGTCCGTAAGCGGTCGCGCCGACCTGACCATCGACGACGTCTTCGCGCTCGCCCACGACGGCGACAAGGCGGCGGTGGAGGCTTTCGCGGCCGCCGGCAGCACGATCGGCGCGGCGCTGGCCGCCCTGGTCAACCTCGTCGGCCCAGAGCTGGTCATCATCGCCGGCGAAGGCGTCACCGAGTACGACCTGTACGCCGACCGCCTCCGCAGCACCTTCGGCGAGCACGCGTTCGGTGCGGCCATCGACTGCGAGATCGTGCTCACCGCACACACGTTCCACGACTGGGCCCGGGGCGCCGCCGCCTGCGTCATCGAGGAAATGGCGGCCGGCTCGCTCTGACACCGCTCCTTGCGGCGCACCGCGAGCCGGTTTCGCCCGACGCTCTACGCCGTACTCCGTGGACTACAACGTCTACTCCTCCGACTGGCCGGCGCCTGCCCCAGCTCTCCCCGTCGGTGCTCGCCGCCGCACGTGCCGCTGGAGTGCCCTGCGTGCTGACCCTGCACGACTACAAACTGGCCTGCCCCAGCTATCGATCTGCTCGATCGGGGCCGGCCGTGCCAGGCCTGCGTCGAGGGTGGTCCGCTCCAGGCGGCGCGGCGCCGCTGCAAGCACGGGTCGCTGTCCCGCAGCGGGCTGCTCGCGGCCGAGTCCTGGCTGCACCGCACCGTCAAGGCGTACGACCCGGTTCGGCTGTTCGTCAGCCCGAGTCGGTTCCTCGCCGACGTGCTGCGTCGCGCTGGCGTCTATCCGGACCGGCTGCGCGTGCTGAACCACTTCGTCGATCAGGACGCCGAGGCCGGTCCGGCACCCTCCGACGGGACGGGGCCGATCGCCGCGGCCGGCGGGGACCGGTACCACCCCGGGACCGGCCCGGCCGACCGGTCCGGCGGGGTCGTACCCGACCGGCCCGGTGGTGATGGACGCGTTCGGGCAGGCCAAGCTGCGGCACCCGGCCGGCCAGTGGCTCGACGTACGGTACGAGGATCTCCTCGCCGCGCCGCACGAGCAGGTCGGCCGGATGCTCGACTTCCTCGGCAGGCGGCCAGCCGGGTTGCGGCGATACACCCGTACGCCTGGACGTGAGCACTGCTTTCCTGGCAATGCTCTTGTCCCTTCACTCTTTCAGACGGTGCGCGGCTTCTCAGGGCTCGTAGTCGGCCTCGCTGTACCCGTGCGCCTCCAGCACGGCGAGTAGTAGTTCATGCCACGCCTTCTCGTCGCTGTCGCGCCAGCGGTGCTTCCGCGGGCACTGCCAACTGGGCGGCTCGTCCCCGACGATGCAGCCGCCGAGTGCAATCTCCCCGTGGTCGGCGGCATCACGCGCTTCCGGAACCGGCAGGCCAAACAGCAGCGGCACACCCGGCGCACCGCACTCAGGCAGGTGGAGATCACGTCGAGAGGGTATTGGGCCGTACCTCTTCTGTCGCCACCCGGTCGCAGGGCCGCTCGGGGAGGACGGCAGGCGGCGGTCCCGCGGACGCCGCCCTACCCCGGCGCCCCGCCACGATGTGACACGTCGTTCGAGCCGGCGTCGAACGGCCGACCAGTTCGACACTCCCAACCGGGCGGGGCGGTCAGCGAAGATTTCAGTCGCGGGCCACGGCGTAGCCGAGGATCACGGCAGCAGACACGACGATGTGGCCCGGGGCGAGGTCCTGGGCTGTGGTGGCGGCAGCCTCGGCGTGGCTGCGGTAGCGGGCAGTGCCGGGCTGTTCCGGGTCGACGTCCTCGACGTGCAGGACCGCGCCGACGCGGACGCCGGCCGCTTCGGCGTAAAGGTCGGCCTTCGCGCGGGCTGCGGCGACCGCCTTGCGCCGGGCCTCGGCCCGCAGTTCGCGCTTGGCGACGACATCGAAGTCGACGCCCTCGATCTCGTTGGCGCCGGCCGCGACGACATCGACGAGCAGCGGCTCAACGTCGTCCAGCGCGCGAGACTCGACGGCGAAGGCAGCTTGGCACTGGTAGCCGACGAACTTGCGGGTGCCGTCCACGTACTCGGTAGCGGTCTTGAGGTCCAACCGCGAGCCCTCGACCGCCGCGTCGCTGATCCCGTGCGCCCGTAGCGCGCCACGCACGGCCCGTACGGCGGCGCGGGCCGCTTCGAACGCGGCGTTCGGGGTTTGCTCCACACGCACGACCTTGAACCGCACCCGTACGAGATCCGGGACGGCTTTCACACTCGCCGCGCCGAACGCGGTGATCCCCCATGGGCGTTCCACCATCTGCATGATTGCCGATCCAACCAGATCGTCCGCGCCGCGTCGCACCGGCAGTGGACGTCCTGGTAACCCGTGGACGTCCTGGTAGACGGTGGCCCGGCCTGGTAGACGGTGGCCTGACCGAACCCACAACCCGTCACCGTCGAGGTTGCCGAGACCGAGCGCCACCGCGGCCAGAAAGGTACCGCCGGCATCCCACGAACGGGCGGCGATGAGGTCCTTGCGAGCGGGGACGGTCATCCGCAACGTGACTGTCGCGGGAGAGTCGAGGTGAGGGGACGCAAGCGGTGGTGATCGGTGCGGACGGTGTCGGCCAGGACGTCGGCGTCGAAGCGGTCGTCCTTGTTACCGGCTGCGCCGTAGCGGCGGCGCAGGTGCTTGATCTGGTGCGGGGCAATCACGAAGACCGTGCGCCCTGCCTCGAGGAGTGCCTCGAGGACGGGCCCCGTCGGGGCGTTCGATACCGACCTCGAGTACACCGGTCTGCTGCAGGCAGTGCAGCAGCTTCCGCAGCCCGGTAGCGGTGTGCTCGACGATCATCCGTTCAACCTCGCCACCGTCGGGGCCAACAATCGCGAGGGCGTGTTCGGTGCTGGCCCAGTCGGCGCCCGTGGTTGGTCGACGCATCGGGGGGTCGTGTTCGACACTTATGGTGTTTTTCTTGCTGTTGCAGCAGCAGGTGGGCACCTGGTGGTCTCAGGACGCGGAAGCCGATCGCTCACTGATCGGCGCTCGACGGCGCTTAGCCCTGTCGCCAGTCATACGTGTCCTGGGATCACCGGGCCCCGCGGAACTCATGCCGGACCTCTCACGGGTCAAGCGCGCAAGGCGGTGGCCCGGTGGGGACCAGGTGCGCCGACGACCCGACACCGCCGGCACCAGACACGGTGCCCGACGAGACCGCCGACAGGAAGAGTCTGCGCAGTGAGCGTGTACCTGATCCCGCGGTCTTGGCGACCGTGATCTGTTGGCCGCTTAGCGGGTCGGGATGCTCGGCACATCGTCGCGTTGTCTTCCGGTGGTGGGCGGCTCGGATTTCCGACGCGCGGTGCTGATGGCGGGGTGTGCGGTCAGTTCCATCCTGTGGCGTTGCAGGACACCGTGTGGCAGTCCTCGCAGATGAAAAGGCTGCGCCAGCCGTCGCCGTACTCGCGGATCCGGTTCTCGACCGAGACGACGTGGAACATCAACCGTCCGCAGGAGGGGCAGGACGGATTCGCGTAGAGCCCGATCGGTGGACCGCCGGCAGTGCCGACGACGCCCGGCGTGAGCTGGATGTGGCCGTTGCAGTAGACGAGGTCCGCGTCGTAGGGCCGCAGTTCCACCGAGGCCAGCCCAAAGCCGGGGACCTCCAGCGAGCGATAGGTCTCCTCTTCCTCGGCGGCGGGCGGCTGGTCGAACGTGACGGCCGCGCTGCGGTAGCGGCCGTAGTCGTCGATGCCTGCGTGGAGAGTCCACATGCAGGTAGCTCGTGTTCCGACGAGGTGGACACGGTTGGCCGGCCAGGGTGGCAGGCCCGGCACGTCTGCGTGGCGCAATGACAGGTAGTGCCAGGAGATCGGGGTGGCCGAGGGGTTCTGCGCTACCTCTTCGACCGGCAGCCCTACCGGGTGATCCACGGCAGCGAGTTTTCCCGGTTCGTTGATCGGCTGCAGCCACACCGCGCGCCGCTGTGGCGAGAACCGGTACTGTGCTGGTCCGGTGGCGGGCACCCAAATTCCGGAGAGCTCATACTCCTCGCGATCTCCGCCGTTGCGCACGTCCTCCGCGACCGCGGTCAGGGCGGCAGCGGTGCCGATCGCGGCGAGTGCCCACGCGTCACCGAACGACCGGTCACTACGTAGCCTTTGCGTCAGGTGCTCCACGCATTGATCAGGTGCTCCACCCAACAGCAGGCACTGGTCCGCGAAGCTGACGTCGAACCGATCCAGCATGCCGGTGATGACTGCCTCTTGGTACGGCCGGAACAACTCCGGTCGCGTGCCCGCGAGGAAGGCGAGATGGTCACCGAGCCCTCTGGTGTCCGAATCGGGCCGTTGGAGGAGTTCCACAAGCGCCGCGACATCGTCCGGGCTGTCGAGCGGCAACGGTGTCATACCCGTCACGGGCTTGATCGGCATCGGGGGACGGTATCACCCCGGGGCTCCTGATGATCTTGCTGGCTGCTGGCCAGCCGCTCCTCGGCGATAACCGCGCCAATCGGACCGACCCGCTGCAACCGTGTGTAACAAGCGGTCAGCGGCAAATCCGGATGTCGGATCATGATGCCGCCAGGGATCATTGTCACGTGGATGCCCGCCGAACGATCGCACTGGTCGATGACCTTCGTTCGTTCGTGGATGGCCGTAGCGCCGAGGTAGCCCGCACCAGCGCCGCCGGAGTTGAACTCCTCGATCGGTACCGGGACCGGCGCCTGGACGAGCTGTGGCTGGACCACGACCTAGGCGGGGACGACACGATCTGGCCGGTCGTGGAGGTCCTGGAACAGGCCGCCTTCGACCAGCGCCCCTTTGACGTCGGCGTCATCAACGTCCACTCCGCCAACCCGGCCGGCACCGCGAAGATCGCACAGGTCCTACGGCACTGGGGGTATCGCGTCCGCGTCGCGTCGGGCTCCACGGACGTCGGCTATCTCGACGGCCCCGCGTGAGCGGACCGGCTCGAACGCGCCGTCCGACGGCTGTCACACTCGGACGGCGGCAGATGCGGATGCGATTCCGGCCGCGCGGCGAGACTGACCGGGGTCGCAGTTGCCAGGTGCTATTCGCCTTCCAGCCGACCAGAGTTGCCGCGGAATGGCCGTCCTCCGTCGGTCGTCGGTAAGGCTGCGATTCTCGCAGCCCAGCGGTCGACGTAGGTCTTCATCCCGTCGGCACTGCGCGGAATGCTCAACCAGTCCCAGGCAGCGTCGCGAATCTCCCGTTGGGCGATCATCTCGGTGCCATCGTCGTAGTGGAACGGGTAGCCGTCGACGATGTCCGACAAGTCTGCGTAGATGCTGTACAGCGCGCCGGCATTCCCCACGTCGTCCGTGAGGAGCAGCTCGACCAGCGCACACTTCAGCTCCTCGACGACCCCCACCGGATCTTCTCTGCCCTTCAGCACTCGATGCATGTATCCATCGATGAGGTCGATCACAGCAGTCAAGGAGGACGATACGGCGTCGGTCACCCTCCCATGGTCGCTTGCTGTGTCACCCGCGCCGCTCCTGACCCCGGCAGCGCGCAACGTTCCAGGGCCACGATGCCGCGAAGAGACGAAAAGACCGAGTGGCACTCTCGTCGGCAACGTCGTACGCGCGGTATGCGTCCGATGTGACGTCGGATGCCTGCTGCCATGCAGGCGGCGGTGTCGGGGCTGTGCGGATGCAGCGGCGGCATTCTGATCCCGCGAACGGCGGTGGAGGTGCTTCAGTGAACCTTTTTCAACCTGGACCGCGGCGCTCACGCACCGCGTCCGACCTTGCGGTCCGCCGGAACCGCATGGGGATTGAAAAGGGTTCAGTGGTGTGTGAGTGAGTGTTTGAGAAGGGCTATGCGGGCTGCTGGCGGTAGGTACGGCGTTGTTGGCGGGTGGTGGATGCGCCTCGGTGAGGCGGCGGGTCATGGTGTTGATCGCGGCCCAGCGGATCATCGCCTCCGAGGTGGCGGGGTCGCGTTCGTAGTCGCGGGCGAGTCGGCGGTGGGCGGTGAGCCAGGCGGATGGGTCGGCCGCGCAGCGAGGTGCCAGCCGTCGGGCTGGTCCTTTTCCGCGCGGCCTCCCGCCGAACCGGATTTGATGGTTTCCCGATCGTCCGGCTCTCCAGTGACTACTGCGTGAGCGGTGTGGCTGGCTGCCCGGTGTGGATGTGGCCGTGGCAGGAGGCGCAGACCACGAGGGTCTTGCGTCGCCTGTTGGCCATGGCCTGGTCCACTGGGGCTGAAGTGGCCCGGGTCGGCCGAGGTCGGCGAGCTTGCGGACGTGGTGGAATTCCACAGTGGCCGGTTGCTGGCAGACCTCGCAGACATCCGCGAGGAGCCGGGGCTTGACATCCCTCCAAGTCCCTCCCGGCTGAACCGGGGATACAACAGGGCGCCTCGCGGCGCACAAGGTCCGCTCGACCGGCCACGGTCGGGGGATCAGGACGAAGCCCTTCTGGCCTGGTGGTTTGCGGACGATGTGCAGGGTGGTGGTCAGGATTCGGGTGGCCCAGTCGACGAGGCGGCCGGCGAAGCCGGCGTCGGCGAGGACGTACCGGACCGGTGTGGTGAGGTAGAGGCTGAGCGGGGTGGTCTTGGCGCCGTCGCGGTCCTGGACGCTGGCGGCGCAGACCATGACGACGAGGATGAGGCCGAGGGTGTCGGTGACGATGGACCGTTTGCGGCCGTTGATGTTCTTGCCGGCGTCGTAGCCTCGGCTGTCCCGGCCCACGGTGTCGGCGGCCTTGACGCTCTGCGAGTCGATGATCCCGGCGGACGGTTGCCGGTTGCGGCCCTGCTGGAGGCGGACCTGTTCACGGAGGTGGTCCAGGATGCGCTGGGTGACCTCGTCCTGTTCCCAGCGGACGAAGTACCAGTAGACGGTCTGCCATGGCGGGAAGTCGGCCGGGAGTTGCCGCCAGGAGCAGCCGGTACGCACGACGTAGAGGATCGCGTCCACGATCGCCCGGCGGGAGTGTTTCTCTGGCCGGCCACCGGGCCGGGGTGGTGGGAGCAGGCCAGCGATGTGACGCCACTGGGCGTTGGTCAGATCGGAGGGATACCGACGCTTACGGGGCATGCCAAGGGCAACGAGGCATCCACGGTCATCGGCCGCACGCCGAGTCCGACGTACCCCTCTTCAAAGACTCACTCAGTACCATGACGCCGTGGCAGACCCCCAATCCCGAGGCGACATCCGCCCGCCCGGCATCAACGCCGACGAGCGAACCACGCTGACGGCGTTCCTCGACTACCTACGCGAGGCGGTGGCGGCCAAGGTGGCCGGCGTCCCTGACGAACAGGCCCGCAGGCCGGGGGTTGCTTCCGGTACGAGTCTGCTCTGGCTGGTGAAGCACCTCACCGCCACCGAGCTCAACTGGTTTGTGTGGGCGTACGCCGGTGAGGATGTGCCGAAGTGGGACGACCAGGCGCCGGCCACTGAACCCGCAGCCGAGCTGCTCGCCGCGTACCGGGCAGCGGTGGACCGCAGCAACGCGATTCTCGCCGCCTGTACCGACCTGGACCGACCAGGCATCCGGTCCCTTCGGGAGACCACGCCGCCGTCCATGCGCTGGCTGCTCGTACACATGATCGAGGAGACCGCGCGGCATGCCGGGCACGCCGACATCCTGCGCGAGCAATTCGACGGGGCGGTGGGCCGGTAGAACTAGTTCGGCACATCGACAACGCCACCGGCCACTCGGACCGGGCTACGGCAGAGAGCGCGGTCCGCCGAATCGCCCGCACCGCCCACGCGCTGGCCGACCTCGACAGCGCCAACTCGCGCTCCACCGCCATCTCGGGCCACCAAAATCCACTGAATCCGCAAGGTATATCTGACCAACTCTCCAGGCAGGCAGGTCAGACCTACCCTGCGAAGCGCTGGTCAGCCCGCCGGCCAGTCGCAACCTTGAGCCGGATCGGACACATGTCCTGTGCAGTTGAAGATGGCGGAGTTTAGATCAACGTGGCGGATGATCTGGCGGCGTCCAGATGTAGTTGGCGCGTTGGGTATCGATGGGTTGCCGGTCGGTTGAGAATGTTCGGCGTGATGACGCTGCCGGCCGTACCGGACGCGGCCTCTGGCGGAGCCCAGTTCTAGCCCCACTCGTCACCATCACCTGGACGGGACAGTGGTGTCCGGTCCACCTCAAGTTGGCACGGGAGTTGGCCAGAGTCCGGGTGAAGGTGGCCAGTCGGCGAACCTGCTCACCTGGTCGCGCGGCGATGGGTGGCCTTGGAGAGCTGGCTCCGGAGGTGCATGGCGAGCAGGGTGAGCCAGAGCAGGCCGATGATGACGGTGATGCGTTGATATAGCCCGGCGAGGTCGACCAGGCCGGCGGTCTGGCTGAAGCCGGCGCTGGCGAGGATGTCTCCGGCCAGGAAGGCGAGACCGGTGAGTGCGGAATAGATCGCCCACCCGTGCTGGCGTTGCTCGGTGAATCTGCGGGTGAAGACGAAGCAGGCGGCCACCAGCGCGGGGAACGCGAACAGGGCAAACCCGTCGTGCAGCGCGCCGGAGGTGGTGTACTGGGGCAGCGTGTCCGGAGTCCCGGGCGGATAGCCGCTGACCGGGTCGGCGACGAATACGCCCGCGCCGAGTAGGCCGATCGCCCAGACTCCGATCAGCAGTGGTCCCCAGGTCGCCGCCCTGCCTGGCCGGAGTGCCCGCCGTACCCCGACGGCGAAGGCCAGGGTGAGCAGGCCACACAGGAGGAAGTTGGCCGTCTGGGTCCAGCCGTGGGGGCCGATGGCGAGTGAACTGACCGGATGCCGCAACGGGTCGTAACCGTCGCGGGCGGCGCCCTCGATCAGGAACGCCAGGGCGAACAGCGGACCGGCGACGGCGCCGCAGAGGAGCAGAGCCTTCGTCGTCCGGCTCGGCTGCCGCGCGGGAGGTGTGGCTGCGGGGATAAGGGTGGTTGTGCTCATCGGCGGATTCCTCTTGGTCGATCGATGACCAGTCCACTGTGCTGGGTTGTGACCGGTGGCCGAGCATCGTCCGCCGCGCCGGCGAATCGCCGCCCCCGGCGGTCCTGTCAACCTATGTTGACAGGACCGCCGGTGTCAACCACGGTTGACGGCCGGCGGCTTGCGGTGGTCAGCAGGGCCCCGGGCGGAACGAGGAATTGCGGGGAGGTACCGAGGCCACGCCGCGGCGGGGATGCGCGAGCCGGCATTTTGAGGACATGGCCCTGGCGAACCGGCTCGCCTGGCACGACGACGTGCTCGTGCTCCTGCCACTGATCGCTGCGGCAACAGCCGAGTTGCAGAAGGGCTTCCTCGTCGACCGCGAACCTACCCGTCACCTCGCCGACCCCGAGTCCATCGCCGGCTCCAGACACCAAGGTCCACCGAATCCGCCAACTAGGGCGTGTGTCGAAGTCGGTCACAGCCACTCGTTGATGGCGGCGAGGTGGACGGTGGCTTCGTAACGGACCGCGAGTTTGTCGAACCGGGTGGCCACGGCGCGGTGGCGCTTGAGGCGGTTGATGCCGCACTCCACGGCATGACGCTGCTTGTAGATCTCCGAGTCGAAGGCTGGTGGCCGGCCGCCTGGGCGCGGTGGCGGGAGCAGCCCGGTGATGTGACGCCACTGGGCGGTGGTCGGATCGGACGGGTACCGACGCTTGCGGGGCATGCCGAGGGCAACGAGGCATCCACGACCATCAGCCACACGCCGAGTCCGACGTGCTCCTTCTCAAACACCCACTGAGGCACATTTGGCCGAGCCGGTTACGGGTCCCGCGGCCAGCAGCGCTGGGACACGTTGCTCAGCGACGGTCAATGTCGTGCGTGGCACCGCGCAGCACCGAGCTACGCCGGATCGATAGCGGCGCCATCGGGTTCTCGCTACGGTGCTCGCCACCGGATGACCGAGATCGACAGGGGGCGAATGACGCTGGCGATCAAGGGTTCTCGGAAGATCACGGTGGACGGCGTGACGTACCGCTGGTCGGTCCGGCGCAGACCGACCTACTGTCAAGCCCTCGGCTGGTCGCCGCTGACCTTCGTTGTCGAGAGTGCGGAGCAGTCAGGCGCCCTGATGGTGGCATCGCTGCCTTGCGATCATCCCAGCAACTGCCTCGGATTTACCGAGCCAGCCGGTCTTGCCCGGCACGGTGGCGGTATGCGTCCGCCAGGCCCTGGCTGCCGGTTGGCGACCGTCCCGTCCGGGGCCGGCCTTCGAGCTGCTCCTGCCCGACTCGTCGTACGGGCGCTGACAGCCCCGCCGTCGGGCGCTGCGCGAATCGCGGCTAGATCAGTGCATCCGCTCTTGGCGAGCCCATACAGGCATCAACTTGCCCCCACGGCGTGCGCTACTCAGTAGTGAGCGAGGACCTGCGCGACAGGGTGGCCGAGAAGATCAGCCACCCTGGCAAGTTCCTCGGCATCGAGTTCGTAGTTCGCCCGAGTCGGGTTCATGGCACTTACTTCGAACCGCGCAAAGCCAATCGGCTCCTCGTAGCGCAGGCTATCCAGCGTGACCACGGCACAGCAGCAGGGCACTGTCACGTCCAAGTGGTCGAAGCTCTGGCCAACTTCCCTGACCAGCTCGCCGAGCCATGGCAAGCCGATATCGCCGTCGCAGCGTGGGCACGTGATCTGGGTGGTGTACTCGCCGGCGTCGATCAGGGTCACCCGGTCGTAGAACTTCGGCCTTACATCTTCGACAGCGTCACCGAGCCCTGAGAACAAGCTCGCCACGTAGGCAACGGCAGCGGCTGCGGCCTCGGGCGTGGGCTGCCAGCCCGGGTCGGTTGGGATCAACCGAATGCATCCATCGCTCACAGTGAACCTTTTTCAACCTGAACCACGCGGCGCTCGCGCACCGCGTCTGACCTTGCGGTCCACCGCACCGCAAGGGGAGGTTGAAAAAGGTTCAGTGTTCAGGATGCCCGGTGCCGTCGAGGCATGATCAGTCGGGTAGTCGCTCGCCTGCACGCTCATCGGCAAGTTCCGGACGTCGGCGACGTCGGAGGTCGGCCACGGGGCGTGACGGCTCCGGCTGGTGGTGGCGCACGTCGTCGGCGCCTGATCCGGATGCGGTCGGCTGCCATCGCCTGGGAGGTAGCGGTGCCGGCGTCGGTCAAGGCCGATTGCCAGGCAGTTGACGGTAGTGTCGGTGGCGCCGGTAGGGCGCTCCGACTAGGAGCCGGGTGGCGAGGTCCCAGACATGCACGCTGCTGTCCTCACCGGCTGACGACCACGACGTGACGACCGTCGAGTTCGGTCAGCTTCACATCGAGTACTGCGCCGCGATGATCTCGATCTTGCGTTGCGGTGGGCGGTGCGGCAGCTTCATCAGACAGCTCCGCTCGCCAGGAGCCGCCGACCTGTCGGGCGCGTCCTCGCAGCGGTCTTGACCGCCTGTCCTTGGGCCTGTTGGATTATCATCGGGCGATGAACGATTCAGGTCTGGGCGCGCCGCAGACGCTACTGGCCAATGTCTTCACATTGGGCGTTCGTGATCTGGGGCGGCAGCGCGACTTCTATCGGTCCCTCGGATTTCCGCAGGTTGTCGACGATGCCGACTTCGCCGCCTTCCAGCTGCACGGAGCAGTCCTAGCGTTGTTCCCGGCGGAGAAGCTCGCCGCCGATGGACGCGGCGACCAGGAACTCGGCCGCGGCGGTATCCGGTTCACCATTGGCATCGTCGTGCGTCAGGCGGCCGAAGTCGATCGCCTTGCGGATCAGTTCGGAGCTGCCGGAGGGCGCATCACAAAGAAACCGACGAATGCTGAGTTCTTTCCTGGCCGGTCCGCGTACGTCGCCGATCCGGAAGACAACTTCTTCGAGATCGTGTGGGCCGAACCAGACAATGCCATCGTGGCGGCGGCGTACCGAGCAGCGCGTCTCACGCCGCCGGCCAGACAGTAGAGGCTGAGGCCGGAGCCCTTCGGCAAGTCAGGACGACGCCCGCCATGACGGCGCGAGCTCGACGGCATGACCGTGCGCCACACGCCAGCCGGAGCCGTCACTCTGTACGACTTGTAGGCGACGGTGTCACCGCGCCCGTTCGGCGGCAGATCCGTGCACCGGATCTTCGGGGCCGTGATACCGGCTTCTGCTGTTCCGACCTTCGACGCTGCGGACATCTACGGTAAATGTCGGAGGTGCCCGTTACGGTGCCGCCGTGATCAAGGGATGGGATGCGATCGACTGGGCGGACTATGAGGGTGCCTACGGACCGGCGACCGAGACACCCGACATCCTCCGGGCCATCGCGTCGACGGACCCGCAGACCGCAGCCGACGGCCGGTTCGAGTTCTATTCCAGCCTCCACCACCAGGGCACCGTCTACCCGGCGACTGTCCTTGCGGTGCCGTTTCTCGTGGAGTTGGCCGGTCGGCCCGGCGTCCACGGCCGAGCCGAGCTGCTGTCCACCATCGGGCAGCTGTGTGATCCGGACCAGACCAACGGGGAAGCGCAACCGTCCGTCCATGCCGCTGTCGCCGCCCTGAGCGACACGCTGCTACCCGGCCTCGACGACCCGGATCCGCAGGTCAGAGAGGCCACCGCCTACGCCCTCGCCCGCAGCGGTCCACACCATGCGGCGGCACTGCGGACACGCTGGGCGGTGGAGCCCACGCCGACGGTCCGGGCCTCGCTGCTGCTCGGCATGGTGCTTCACGAGACGGCCCCGTCGGCCGATCTGCTGCGCGCGGCCCTGGCGGAGCCGTTTCCCGTGCCGCAGGCGGCGGCGTTCGCCTTCGCGAGGGCCGGGCTACCAATGGGCGCCGACGATGTGAAGGCGGTGGCGGCGGCATGCGACCACGGCGAGTTCTGGCGAGGACCGTGGCAGGAAGAGGTGGCGGGACAGCCGCCGCGGGACCTCGCGCGGCTGCTCGATGCCGACAGCGTCGCAGCGCTGACCGACGCGCTGCTCGCCCGATCTGCCCCGTCCGCTCGACATGGTGCCGCCGTCGGCCTGGAGCATCGGTTCAGGGTGTCGCGATCCGCGTCAACCGCGCTGATGGACCAGCTCGCGCGGCTGCTGGCCGATCCGGACAACAAGGTTCGCGCGGCCGCGGTCGACGCGGCCGATGCGGCCGGCTTTTCCGCGGCGGCGGTCGCCGATCGCCTGGCCACGATCGCCGGCGACGCAGCCACGGCCGCAACGGCCGACGAGCGGGGCCGTTGGGCAGCGGAAACCGCACTCACCGTCCTTGTTCGGCTCGGTGACCCCCGCTGGAAGGAACCGGCCATGGCCGTCTGGTCGACCGGCCGCGACCCGTACGCCGTCGACCTATTCGAAGATCACCCACCGGCCTTCGACCAGGATGTTCTTGCCATGGTCCGGCGACGCCTGACCGTGCACTGCACCACACCCCGCAACGAGCGGCACAGCCTTCTGACCGCCGCCACGGCGGATGGGCCCCCCAATGCGCCGATCGACCTGGTTCAGCTTCTGCACACGTGGGGACCGGCAGCCAGTGACGCGGTTCCGGAGATCCTCGCCGCGTACGAACACGCATCCGGTGTTGCAGCAGGTGCCCTGGCGGCGATCGGACCGGCAGCGCTACCGGCCGTGCCGGCGCTGCGCGACCGCGCCGTCGACGGTGACATCCGCGCAGGACACGCCGTCTGGCGCCTTACCGGCGACGCCGCCCCACTTGTCGGCGCCGTCGTCACCCACCTCACGCGGTACCGTCACGGCCTCGCATGGGACCTTCGGCTCGCCGCTGACGCCGGGACCGACCTGGCACCTTTGGTACCCCACCTGCGGGCTTGGTTGGCCGACACGACGCGTACCGATCCTCACGAACGGATCGCACTCGCCGAGATGCTGTGGCGCGCCACCGGCGACCCGGCGCAGGCGTTGCCGACCGTGGCCGCCGTTCTCGACAGCGACCGGGGCAGCGACGCCGCCGCCCGACTCGCCGCAGCCCTTGCCCCGGCCGGCGCGAACCTCGCCCCCGGCCTGTGGCACCTGCTCACCAGCGGCAACTGGTGGAGCAAGCCGGACGCGGCACGCGCACTGTGGCGACTCGGCACGCCCCCAGGCGAGCTGGTCGAGGCGTTGCTGGCGGCAATCGCGAAATCCGATGGCCGGCCCGACGCGGTGACGCTGCTCGTCGACATGCGTGCGGTCACGGCCGTACCCGGCCTCGTCGAGCTAGCCGAGCGCGACGAACGGGTAGTCCGCCACGGCAACGCGGATTACGTCTGGCGGGACGACACGCTGCGTCGTCACCTCCGGACAGCTGTCACCGTCCTCACAACCTGACAGGGAAACGGCATCCTCATCTCGGCAGTTCAGGATGCCGGACACCGCGGGGCGCCGGACACCGAACGTGACGACTCGTCGTCTGCCTGCGCGCACGGTCGGCGACATGTGCAGATGGCTGACCTTGCCGACAAGGAGTGGTTGGATCAGGAATCATGACAGCGACGTAGCCCGATCTGCATCGAGTCAGCGGGTCTCGCGAGGGACCTCGCTATTTGGTGGAGATTCACCCTGGACGCGTGCACACTCCACGGGATGCGTACCTCGGATGCGGACCTGGCCCTGCAGTGGCTCTCCGAGGCGGGGATAACACCGGTCGGCCCCGGCCGTTAGCTGGACAGCGAACCGTCGGGCGGGACAGATGTCGAACGACGAGGTGGCTTTCGCCGCGCCCGCCAGTACCGGAAGACTCGGGCACGGTTTGCTGGGCTGACAAGCACGACCTCTTCCGAGCCGCCGCGACTGTCGTTGAGCTACACCCGGCGCTGTTCCACGGTCTGCAGGTCGCGTTCTGGTGTCATGCCAGTTCGGCGGACCGTGGCATGTCGAGGAGAGGGCGGGATACCCTGCCTGCGGTGCCTCGAAACGCGTGACCGGAGGAGTCGATGCTGGGATGACGGCAGGGCGACCGATGCCCACCCAGGACGACGTGCTCGGGTACTTCAACACGCTGTCGAACTGGGGACGGTGGGGCGACGACGACGAGCTCGGGACGCTGAACCACATTACCGACGACGTCCGGCTGGCGGCGGCGCGGGCCGTGCGCCACGGCAGGAGCGTGTCGTGCGCATGGGAGGTTGCCGTACCGGAAGAGATGGAGCGGTCGACGACGACGTGCCCCTGCGCCGCCGACATGCCGGGTGCCGAGGACATGCCGCTGCCCGGATTCCGCGCCGATCGGCGCTGGGGCTTTTCGTCCGAGCGGCTCGGCATCACGTTCCACGGCAACACCGTCACCCACGTCGACTCGCCGTGCCACATCTTCTGGGACGGCATGATGTATAACGGGCGGTCGCACTCGTTGGTCGACGCCACGACGGGATCGGGGTGGGCGGCCGTCACGGCGGCGGCGAACGGGATCATCACGCGTGGTGTCCTGCTGGACATTGCGAGGGTCCGTGATGTGCCGTGGTTGGAACCGGGGCAGGCCGTGTTTCCCGACGATCTCGAGGAGGCCGAGCGTCGGCAGGGTGTGCGGGTGCGATCCGGCGATGCGGTACTGCTGCGGACCGGCCATGGCCGCGTCCGGCACGAGGCCGGTCCGGCCAGCGGTTTCACGCAGGCCGGCTGGCACGCGTCCTGCCTGCCGTGGCTGCATGAACGGGAGGTCGCGCTGATCGGCGCTGACACCCCCCAGGACGTTCAGCCGTCGGGGTACGAAGAGGTGTTGATGCCGCTTCACGCCGTCAGCCTCGTCGCGATGGGTCTGTGGCTGCTCGACAACTGCGACCTGGAGGTGTGCGCGACGACGGCTGCCGAGCTCGGCCAGTGGGACTTCCACCTCGCGGTCGCGCCGGTCCGCTTCGCCGGTACGTCCGGCAGCCCGGTCAACCCGATCGCCACATTCTGACCTGAGTGGGCTCAAATTAGTGCGCACTTCCTGTATCCGGTGCCTGGCCTGGAGACCGGCGCCAGCGCCCGGCTCGTAGCCGGAATGGTCGGCCTTTTCCGCGTCCCTGCCTTGCCGTCAGGTCGGCGGAGCGGCTTCGGAGAGCAGATGGACCAGCGACGTGGCTACCGTAGCGAGAACCTGTTCTTGATGGTGTTCGGTAAGCCCGCTCAGTGGTCGCCCAGCGTCGTTGAACGCTTGGAACTGACCAATTTCTGAATAGGGGAAGTAGCTCGGCTTGATTATCAAGGGGAGGACTTGGCATCCATCCAGGCGTGCCGCCTCCAGCAGGTTCGGCAACTCGACCTCCTGCACGAAGGATGACGCGAAGAAATCGGCCGTTACGATCAGGATCGCTGCCCTGGCGCGAGAGAGCGCCGCTTCCAGTTCCTCTCGCCACAGCTCACCCGGGTTGAGTCGGGTGTCTGCCCACACGTCAACGATTCCCTTGCGGATCAGTGGACTCAAATGTATTTTGAGTCGATCCAGCCAGTCGGCGTCCCGATGACTATAACTAATAAACACTTGATTGCGTCGCCCGAGGGTTCTCTTGCCTACCGCCCGGGCAAGTTCATCGCGCCGCTGCTGCCGCAGGTAGATCAAGAACTGCGGGTCTTCCACAACCAACTGCCGCGAGCGCACGTCAAGGTAGAGGTGCTCACCCAAGACTTCGTCATCGAAGCCGACAGGGAACCTCTGGAGTAGGTGGGCCTCGATCGCGATCGCCAACTCGGGTTGATGACCGGCCACTTCGTCGAGGTGCAACACCCCATCAGTTGAACTCAACCTCAGCAGCAACTCTATACATGCCTGATGCCGTTCGCCGTCCAGAGACGCGAACGCCTCAACCGCCTTCTGGTACTTCATGCGCAACGCAAATTCGAGGTGACTTAGTGCGTCCTCGAGACCGTGGACGACACGAGTGGGCGTCGGCTGAGTTTCGACGATGTCATTCTGTGTTGCCAGGAACCAGCACAGCATCTGAGCAGTACTTAAGCTGCCCCCCGCCAATTCGACGATCCGCTCCGCCTCGTCAAAAGAGACATTTAGTGCCGCCTCGCCCTTGCGGATCATACGTAAGACGAGATCCCCTCCCACTTTGCGCAGGACGAAAAGCTGTATCCGGGTGGCCAGATCGGACGCAACGTCGACCAAACGACGACCGGTTCCTGGAATCCCCGCAATGATCAGTCGATGATCGGCTGACTCCTCGTCGGCGAGGAGTTTGAGGTAGTGAGTCAGAGATGCTTGCACTTCGGGAGACAGTCGATGAAAGTCATCAACCGCCACAATGCCCGACCCCAACATCGCCGGCAGTGCGCGTATTCGTTCGAGGTCGTCTCGTTTCCGGGCGCTCAGTACGACGATTTCGCGACCTTGGGCACGTTCCATCTGAACTGCCTGCTGCAAATAGGTGCTCTTGCCGGTCCCGGATGGTCCCTCGATCACGATCCCTAGACCGGGTTGCCGCAGCGCCATGCGGAACAGCGAGAAGTCCGAAGGCTCCACAAAGGTCACCGTGGGTGTGCCACTCCGTTTGAAGACGTCGTTGAGTTGGTAGGTGGGGATGGCTTCACCCCTACTGGTCGACCTTGTCTCAGACTTCTCGCCTTCATGAGCCTCCGTCATCGCACCTCCAGCGTGCTGAGCCGAGCGGGCGCCGCTGGGTCGTGTGGCCGGCTCATTTTCGAGGTCTGGTAAATC
>NZ_JBDJAV010000062.1:0-39591 GCF_039649625.1 Plantactinospora sp. ZYX-F-223
GTTCGTACTCGTGGGATCGGTGGGACTCGCCCCCGACCTGGCGCTGGAGAAGCGCGGCGTCCGCCAGGAGGTAACCATCGTCGACGCCGAGGTCGCCGGTAAGCGGCACACGTTCACGCTCCGGGGCGACGACGGTCCGCTCGACGAGCCACTGACCTATCAGGGCAGCAACCCCGGCTACCGCATCGGCGACACCCTGACCATGCTCACCGACCCGGACGGGGTGATCGCGCTTGAGGAGGCCGATCGGGTCGACTCCAGTGGCACCCTGGGGTCGCTGGTCCTCGGTGGCATCGGCTGGACTTTCATCGCACTGCTCGCGGGATGGCGTGGGCACGTCCGCCGTCGGGAAGGCCGGTTCGACACCCTGGTGATATAGCG
Source organism: Plantactinospora sp. ZYX-F-223 (assembly GCF_039649625.1). NCBI lineage: Bacteria > Bacillati > Actinomycetota > Actinomycetes > Micromonosporales > Micromonosporaceae > Plantactinospora > Plantactinospora sp. ZYX-F-223. The sequence goes on from NZ_JBDJAV010000062.1 coordinate 382, forward strand.
CGCTGATCCAGCACGAGCGAATGAGCCGCTCCGCGTTGATGCCGAGTTCGGCATTACACACCCTTCTCGTCCGGCGATAGTCCGCAACGATGCCACGTCGGCGCCGCTGACGCGACGCACCAGCGCCGCGACCGTCGGCCGGTACGCCTCGTCAGGAGCCCGTCCCGGCGGACCGTGCGAGGGTGCCGTTGAGGTAGAGCCCTTCCTGGCAGGTCCTCGGCGCGGGAGCGCCTACCGGGGTGCCCGGTTGCCGGCAGACGACGGTGAGGGTCACCCGGGCCCCGGCCGGCACCCTGATCGGGGTGACCGAGTGGTAGTCCTGGTTACGGAAGTTCTCCAGCCCGTAGGTGACCACCCGGACGTCGTCGGCGGTCACGGTCAGGGTCCCGGTGTCTCCCTGCGGGTTATCGACCAGGAAATCCGTAATCAGGAGCACCCGGTTGCGGGGCACGGTGTAGCTGCGCGACGCCGACCCGCCGGGGTTGGTCCGCAGCACCAGCGCGGTGGCGAACTGTCCGCTCCCGCTGGCACCGTCGTTACTGCCGGCGGTCCCCGGCGGCGTCGTCGGTGCGGCGGGGGCCACGGTGCGTTCCTGTTCGATGGCGTCTCGCGCCGCCGCGCCGGCAGCCTCGCTCGCCGCCTCCTCCGCCTCGGTCGCGACCCGCGCCACGCCCTCGTCGACGGCCTCCCGGGCGGCGGACGTCACCGCCGGACGCAGCAGCCCGAACCAGAGGGCGAGCAGAAGCAGCAGCAAGGCCAGCAGCAAGGCCAGCAGTTTGAGCAGCCAGGCGGAGAGAACAGGCTGCTGCACCAGTGTGCCGTCCAGGGTGACGGCCCGGCCCGTCGTATCGCTCAGCACGGCCCGGAACGGCAGGTGTCTTGGGGTGCCCCGCCAGAGCAGCCGCCGGGCCCGTACGCCGAGGACGGCCGCGTACCGTTCGCCCGCCGCCAGGGTCGTCGTCCTCGGTCGGGGCGCGAAGCGTAGCTGTTCGGCACCATCGACGGCGGTGACGGTCAGCGTCTCCTCGACATTGCCGCCGTTGACTCCGGCGAGGCGGTAGCGGGCGCCGAGTCGCGCCCGGCGCACCTGCGGCCGTAGTTCCCCGGTCACCTCGGAGAACGGCGCGATGGTCAGCACGGCTTCCTCGACCGTGGCGGTCTGCGGTGCCTCGGAGGGCACCACCCGGACGCCGTACGGCAGCTCCCCGGCGCGGACCTCGGAGGACCGGGGCGGCCGGACGGTGAGCGTGACGGTCTGGCTCGCGCCGGGATAGAGGGAGACCCTCGGTGGGTCGAACGTCGCCCAGGTGCTCGGCATGCCGACCACGTCGAGGTCGTACCCCTCGACGACGTCACCCGAGTTCCGAACCGTCACCGGGATTTCGACGCTCTCGCCCGGCACGACCACCGCCGGAGTCTCCACCAGGCCCAACGAGATGCTCATGTCCCCGACCGTAGGCGCGGCGGGAGCGGCCGGAACCGGCCGCCGGGGTACCGGCGCGGGCAGAACCGCTGCCCGTTAGGTCCGCGTTAGGTGCCCGCGAAGTCCCGTCCGGCACCCTCTGCCGTATCGCCGTGCACCGGCGCGGCGGCACCGTCCGGACCGGACGCCCCGACAGGGGCGTCGAGCTGTGCTGGGAGGTTGTTGTGCACCGTGTCACGGTAAGCGTCCACGCGGAGGACCCGATTTCTCGGCTGGGAGTGGAGAGTCAGCTCCGTTCCCGGCCGGACCTGTGGGTGGTCGAGCCGGGCCAGGAGACATCCGAGAGTGTCGCGCTGGTCGTCATCGACGCCCTCGACGAGTCGGCCGCCCGGCTGCTACGCCGACTGCACCGGGCCGGCCGGGCCAAACTGGTGCTGGTGCCGGCCAGGATCGACGATGCCGGGTTGTCTCTCGCAGTGGAGCACGGCGTGGTGGGAGTGGTCCGGCGCGCCGAGGCGAGCGCGGAACGGCTCAGCCACATCGTCCTGGCCGTCGCCCGTGGCGAGGGCGCGCTCCCCGCCGACCTGCTCGGTCGGCTCATGGCCCAGGTGGGCCGGCTCCAGCGACAGATACTCGAACCGCGCGGCCTCACCCTGCTCGGGTTGAGCACCCGCGAGGTGGACGTGCTGCGGCTGGTCGCGGACGGGCTCGACACCCGGGAGATCGCCAGCAAGCTCTCCTACTCCGAGCGGACTGTGAAGAACGTACTACACGGCGTCACCAGCCGGCTGCAACTGCGCAACCGGGCGCACGCCGTGGCGTACGCCCTGCGCAACGGGTTGATCTGACCACCGGGGCGGTCCCGCCGCAGGCGGGTTGCCTGAACGGGCCGGCACCGTTGCCCCCGACGGTGCCTTCCGGTCCGCACCGGCCGGCCGGAGACCGCCGGACGATGGTGGCTGGCCGCCGGTCACCTCCATCCATCGCACGCCCGTTGAGGTCCACTTGCGACGTTCAATCGGAATCCCCGCCGTACTGGCCGTACTGCTCGTCGGTGCGCTGCCGCCCACCGCCGGGTTCGTCGGCCAGGGCCGGGCCGCGCCCGCGCCAGCCCCGACGGCAGCGCCCGGCCCGGGGCCGAACCCCGAGCTGAGCCAGCGGATCGCGTACGCCGGCACCGGGCACCGCAGCCTCGGGATCGTCCGGGGCGAGGGACCGGCAGCGACCGCGGCCCCGCTCAACGAGTCCGGACCCGACCATTTCGATGACGAGATCTCGGCCCGCGGGTCGGCGACGACCTGGGTGAGTCGACGCGACGAGCGCACCACCGAGGTGTACCTGCGCCGAGGCACCGGCCCGGTGCGCCGGGTCACCCGGAACTCGACCGACGAGTGCCGGCCGGTGCTCTCCCCGGACGGCACTCGGATCGCGTACAGCTCGGCCGCCGGCCGGGACGACGGCGGGCAGGACATCTACGTGGTCGACGTCGACGGCGGCAACACCCGACGGGTGACCGACGGGACCGGCGACAACACCTGGCCGACCTGGTCGCCGGACGGTCGCACGCTGGCCTTCGCGGGGCGACGCGGCACCGACACCCTCCCCCAGATCTACCGGGTGGCCGTCGGCGGCGGCCCGGTCACCCGGGTCACCGCCGAACCCACCGGGGCCACCGAGCCGGCCTGGGACCCGAACCCGACGCACGCACGCATCGCCTACACCGTCGGGCCGGCCGGCCCGCATCCCGAGGTGTGGCTGATCGCGCCGGACGGCACCGGCCGGGTGCGGATGCTGCTGCCCGGCTGGCAGGCCCGGCAGCCGGCGTGGACGGCCGACGGGGCGACCGTGGCGTTCGTGAGCCGTACCTTGCCGGACGGCGAGACGACCGGGAACGTCGACCGGATCTACTCGGTGCTGGTCCGGGACGATCCGTGCGAGTGCGTGGTGGTGCCGCGGCTCGCCGAGGACCGCGACGTCAGCCACCCCACCTGGTACGCCGCCCCGGGCGCCGACACCGAATCGCTGCTGGTCGCCCGGACCAGCGCCCCGGACCGGACCACCGCCACCCTGCAGGACATCCGTCCGGACGGGGTGGATCCCCGCGACCTGCGCGTGCCGGTGCTGCGCGAGGATCCCGGGGCGGCCACCGACTCCCGACTGCTCTGGGAGCCGGTCGACGGCGATCCGTGGTTCGAGCGGCAGGCGTACTCGCCGGACGGGCAGCGGATCGCGGTCAGCCGGTTCGAGACGGTCGACGGCGTCCGGACCGAACGGATCTGGATCGCGGACGCCGACGGCGGCCGGCCACGGCTGCTGCCGGTCGTCGGGCGGGGGCGCGGTGACCGGGAGACGGACCCGGCCTGGTCGCCGGACGGCACCCGGCTCGCCCTGGTCCGCAACTCGCCCGGGAACGGGTCCGGGGCGCCGCGCACCCCGTCCCGGATCGAGGTGGTCGACGTCGACACCGGGCGGCGTCTGCTGGAGCTGCCGGTCCCGGACGCCTTGGCCGGACTCGACGACACCCAGCCGGCCTGGTCGCCCGACGGCAGCCGGCTCGCCTTCACCCGGGGCACCTACCGGGGCGACGTGTCGACGCACATCTGGACCGCCAACGCTACGGACGGACTCGACCAGACGGACCTGACCGCGGCGATCTGCGGCAGCGGGTGCCCGGTCGTCGACGACAGCGCCGCCTTCTCCCCGGACGGCACCCGGCTGGTCTTCAACCGGGAAGCCGACGGCCTGGTCCTGGTCGACCTGGACGACAACCGGTGCCGGCTGCTGCTGCCCGGCGGCGGATCCTGCGCCGTTGCGGTGCCGGACCGCGAGGACGGTCCGCACCAGCCGCGGGACGTCGCCTGGTCGCCAGACGGCGAGCAGCTCGCCTTCTCGGCGCGACGGGCCGAGGACAACAACTCGCCCGAGGCGCTGTGGAGCTATGACCTCGGTGACGGCAGCGTCCGGCCGCTGACCGGGCACCTGCCGGGACGGCAGAAGGAACCGAGTTGGCAACGCCGCTTCGACATCGCCACCGCCGTGTCGGCACCCGCGCCTGGCACCACGGTGGGCGGTCGGACCACGCTGCGGCTCGCTGTCACCGACCAGGGGCCGACCGCGGCCGACGACGTCCGGGGCAGCCTCGACGTGCCACCCGGGCTCTCCGTGACCGGCCTCGACACCCCGGTCGGCGAGTGCGTACTCGCCACCCTGAGCTGCGCGTTGGGCCGCCTTGGCGTGGGACGCACCGTCGAGATCGGGGTCGACCTGGTGGGCACCGCCCCGGGCGACTTCGAACTGACCTGGTCGGTCGAGGCCGACCCGATCGACACGGACCCGTCGGACAACCGCGCGGCGACCACGGTCCGGGTGGTCCCCGCGTCGCCGGGCAGCCCGGCCGACCCGGCGTTGACTCTCTCCCTCGACCCGCAGCCGGGGTACGTCGGCGGTACCGTCACCATCAGGTACACGGTGCGCAACGCCGGTGGGACGACCGCGACCGGTCTGCGGGTCCGGCCGGCTCTGCCCGGCGGGGTACCGGTCGGCGGGGCCCTGGCCAACTGCCCGGCCGACGGCTGCCCGGTGCCGGACCTCGCCCCGGGAGCCGCCGCCACCGTCGCCGGCGTGCTCTCCCCGGGCGCGGCACTGCGCACCACCGTCCGGGGCACCGTCAGCACCACCGGCGGCAACGCCGACCCGGACAACGACACCGCGCGCGGACCGCTGCGGGTGCTCGCCCCACGGATCGTGGCGGTGCCGCCGATCGGGCCGCCCGGGTTCGTCGCCTCGATCCGGGGCGTGGACTTCCCGCCCGGGCGGCCGGTGCGGCTCTCCTGGGACCTCGGGATCACCGCCGCCGCCCCGCCGGTACGCCCGGCGGCCGACGGCAGCTTCACCGCCCAGTTGCCGGTGCTGCCGAAGGACCGGCTGGGCGGCCGGCAGGCGGTGGCCACCGGCGCCGGATTCCGTCCGGCGCGTACACCGTTCCTGGTGGTGCTGCCGGCCCAGCAACCACCCGGACTGCTACACCGGCGTTGGTGACGAGAAATGGGGACGGACGCGTGATACACGAGATCGACGAGGGACTGCGCGGTCTGGTCGTGGACGAGATGCTGGCGGACACCGGGGTGGACGTGTCGTTCGACCCGCCCACCCGGCAGTGGGCGACCCGGCGCAATGCACCGACGGTGAACCTGTTCCTCTACGACATCCGGGAGGACCGGTCACGGCACTTCCAGGGTCGGGTCGCCGAGCGGGACGCCAGCGACCGCACGGTGGCCTGGCACGACGCGCCGCATTTCTTCGCGCTGTCCTACCTGGTCACCGCGTGGACCAATCGACCCACCGACGAGCACCGGCTGCTCGCCGCGCTGCTGGCCGGTCTGGTCCGGTACGACGAACTGCCGGCCGCACGGCTGACCGGCTCGCTGGCGGCGCTGCGCTTGGCGGTGCCGATGGCGGTCGCCGCACCACCCGGCGAGGGGCGGGCGCTGGCCGACGTGTGGACCGCGCTCGGTGGAGAACTCAAACCCTCGTTGGACCTGGTGGTCGTCGCACCGGTGTCGACCCGCCGGATCGTGGCCGCGCCGCCGGTCCGGGAACGGATTGTCCTGGTCGGCGACACCGCCGGGCGCCTGGCGCGCCTTCGCAGCCACACCGCCGCGCCGCGCCGCCGGGACGACGGCCGGGACGGGGCGGAGCGGGTCGAGGCCGGTTCGCGACCCGAGCCGGACGGCCGGCAGCGGAACCACCGGGACGACCGGTGAGCGGCGTGGACTGCATCGGGTACCTGTGGGACCGGCTCGGGCTGGTCGCGACCCGGGTCGCTCGACTGGTCGCCGATCGGCGCCGGGACGACCCCCGGCCGGACGACCCGTTCCGGGGCCTGTATCTCTCCGCGGACGACGCCGACCGCCTGGTGGCCCGGTCCCCCGGATCGGGGCCGGTGGATCCCGCCGAGCAGCGGGCGCGGGCGGCGGCGGAGGAGCGGGCGGACCGGGCGGCCGAGGTCGGAACCGAGCCCCGGCTCCGGCGACTGGCCGACGCCTTCGGGCTCACCGGCCTGGACGTGGAGGTGTTGCTCGTCGCGCTGCTTCCCGACGTCGAAGCCCGGTACGAGCGGCTCTACGGCTACCTCAACGACGACGTCAGCCGGCGCCGGGCGACCGTGGGGCTGGCCCTGGAGCTGTGCGGGGCGACGCCGGGCGACGCCGTCGGCCGGTCCCGGTTCACCGGATCGGCGCCGCTGGTCGCCGGCGGGCTGTTGATGGTCGAGCAGCCGGACCAGCCGTACCTGTCCCGCTCGTTGCGGGTGCCCGACCGGGTCGCCGCGCACCTGCTCGGCGACGACACGCCGGACCCCCGGCTGGTCGGGGTGGCCTGGCCGACGGAGGACCATGCCGCCGCCGAACCGCCCGGCGAGGTGTCCGACGGATCGGAGCGGGCCCGGATCGCCGAGCGGCTCGGCGACGCGCTGCGCTCCGGGGTGAGCCTGGGCTACCTGCGGGAGCGTCCCGGCGGCGCAGCCGACGATCTGGCCGTCGCGGCGCTGGTCCGGGCCGGCCGGTCCGTGCTACGGCTCGACCTGGACGCGCTGGCCGCCGACCCTGCCCCCGCGGAGTTGCTGGCCGCAGCGGTACGGGAGGCCCGGCTGCGCGGTGCCGGCCTGGTCGCCGGCCCGATCCAGGCACTCGACCCGGTCGGCAGGCCGGAGCACGCCCGGCTGCTGCGCCGACTCGCCGACCAGCCGGTGCCGGTGCTGCTCACCGGATCGAACGAGTGGGATCCACACTGGACACAACGGGCACCGCTGCTGGTCACCACCCCGCCACTGGACGAGCAGGGCCGGGCCAGGCTGTGGCGGGCTGCCGGCGGGACCCAGGACGCGGACCGCCCCGCCGGTTGGGCCGACGGCGTGGACCCGGCGCGCGAGTTGGCGCCGTACCTGCTCGGCGCCGACCAGATACGCCGGGCCGCGCAGGCCGCCGACCAGCTCGCCCTCCTCGCCGGCGCCGACCAGGTCGACGCCGACCACCTGCACGCCGGGGTACGCGGGCAGAACGCCGGCGGCCTGGCCCGGCTGGCGCGACGTATCGAACCCGGTGTCGGCTGGATCGACCTGGTGCTCCCCGATCCGGTGCACGACCAACTCCAAGAGCTGGCGCTCCGGGTGCGGTACCGGGACCGGGTGCTGGGCCGGTGGCGGATGCGCCCCGGCGGCGGGCGGGGCCGGGGCGTACTGGCGCTGTTCGCCGGCGACTCCGGCACCGGCAAGACCATGTCGGCGGAGGTGGTCGCCGCCGACCTCGGCCTGGACCTGTACGTCGTGGACCTCTCCACCGTGGTGGACAAGTACGTCGGCCAGACGGAGAAGAACCTGGAGCGGATCTTCACCGAGGCGGCCGGGGTCAACGGCCTGCTCCTGTTCGACGAGGCGGACGCGATCTTCGGCAAGCGGTCCGAGGTCAAGGACGCCCACGACCGCTACGCCAACCTGGAGAGCGCCTACCTGCTGCAACGGATGGAGTCCTTCGACGGCGTCGCGGTGCTGACCACGAACCTGCGGGCCAACCTGGACGAGGCGTTCACCCGGCGACTCGACCTGATCGTCGACTTCGCGATGCCGGACGTGGCGCAGCGGCGCGCGCTCTGGGACCGCTGTCTCGGCACCGAACTGCCCCGCGACGATGACCTGGACCTCGACTTCTGTGCCCGCAACTTCGAGCTGTCCGGCGGCAGCATCCGGGCCTGCGTGGTCACCGCGGCTTACCTGGCGGCGGAGGCGGGTCGACCGGTACAGATGGCGGACCTGATCGGCGCGGTGCAGCGGGAGTACCGCAAGCTCGGCCGGTTGCTCCTGGAGAGCGAGTTCGGCGAGCACCGACCGCGCGGAGAGCCCGCGCGGGTCCACTGAGCACGGGAGGACAGCCATGCGCGCCCACGACCCACCGGACCGCGACGTCCGGCCCCGCCCCGCCCAACCGGGCCGCCCCGCCCAACCGGGCCGCGCCGCCCAACCGGCCCGGCCGAACGCCGGCCGCGCCGCGCTCACCGATCCGACGGCCGCGATACTCACCCTGCAACGCCGAGCGGGCAACGCCGCGGTCGCCCGAGCGATACAGGGGTCGACGGCGCACCAGGTGCTCCGCGCCGCCGGCAGCCCGTTGCCGGAACCGGTACGTCACGACATGGAAGCCCGCCTCGGCGCCGACTTCTCCGACGTACGACTGCACACCGACGCCCTGGCCCAACGCTCCGCCACAGAGCTCGGCGCCCGCGCCTACACCTCCGGCCACCACATCGTCGCCGGGGCCGGTGGCATCGACCGACACACCCTCGCCCACGAGCTCACCCACGTCATCCAACAACGCGGCGGCCCCGTCCCCGGAACCGACAACGGCCACGGCCTGTCGGTGTCCGACCCGGGCGACGCCTTCGAACGCGCCGCGGAGGCCAACGCGACCCGGGCCCTGGCCGCGCCCAGACCAGAGGCCGGAGGCGAGAACCGGACCGCGAGTTCTGGAGGCGCGGGGCCGACCGCACACACACCGGTCCAACGCTGGGCGTGGATCAAGGACGATCTGATCACACCGGACGACACCAGCGTCGTCAAGAACGACGACATGCGGAGTAGGGCCACCGAGCAACTGGTGCACGTCTACGAAGACGAGAAGGAGTTCCGCGACCACGCGGCCGACCGGACGGACCACATCGGCAACCTGCCGCCTGGCGCGCCCAGCGCCGACACCTGGGTGCGCTTTCCCACCACGGGCACCAACGTGCTCGGCGAGCAACACGACCACGTCACGCTCGATCACGTCCTGACGGCGGTCGGGTCGAGAAGTTTCACCTACGAGGGATTCGCGTTCGACAAGATACCCTCGGGCTCGGCGCTGAAGACGGCGTACAAGGATGCCAACCAGTCCCGCTTCAACGATTTCGGGATCGCCGGCGAGAAGAAGAAGTCCCGGTTCGGCGCCGAGTCGCTGTACCCGAAGATGGGCTACCTGATGACCGAGGTGCTGCCGTCTCTCAAGAAACAGGAGACCGCCGGACTCCGGCAGGGCTCGCACACGGGGCAGATGGGCCAGCGCGGTGTCAAGATGGCCTGGGCCTATGCTCGCGACGCCACGGAGTCGAGGTCGACGCTCGTCTCGAACGTTTTCAAGGGGGTCTTCCCGACGAAGGGGGAACTGGAGGCCCGGGAGAAGCTGGCTGAGGCGTTCAAGGCGGATGAACGGACGCTCGACGGGTTCATCACCAACCTTTCGACCAATGGCTATCTGGGTACCTCTCTGCAAGCCCTCGGCGCCCAGGAGCGAGCAGCCGTGTTCGCCGCACTGACGCGGTTCTCCGAAGCGTTTATCGAGGCGATGTTCCTCCAGGTCAGCACCGACAAGAACCTGGACAAGAATGAGCATGCGACCCTGCAGGGCGCCCGTGAGCAAAACGTCACCTATCGAGGAATCTTCCTCGAGGCGCGCGATATGCATTTCGGGCACGCCGCGCGGGACGCGATGAAGAAGGGCGTCCGCTATATCGGGATGGGCTCGCTACACCTCGAGGAGTTGATCGAGCGCGGACACGTTGCGAGGGACCGGGCGTTCGACATGACGCCGGACGGCAAGCACCTCAACGAGGCCGAGGACCTGACCAGGGACCGTACCGCCAAGGCCCAGGCCGCCGGTCTGTAGTGAACGGGTCCAATGACCACAGGAGAACGGCCATGCGCGCGCACGATCCAGCGTCCCGCGACGTCCGGGCCCACCCCGCCCAGCCGAACCGGCCAGCGAACGGCCCCGCTGCGCCGACCGGTTCGGCGGCCGCGATACTCGCCCTGCAACGCCAAGCCGGCAACGCCGCGGTGAACGAGGCGATACAGCGGCTGCGTACCGAGATCGAGCCAGGTCAGGAAGACGGCCACCACGAACCCGACAGCGGTCTCCAGCCCGGACCGGAGCCGGTACAGCGGTCGGCGGTGCACGAGGTGCTGCGCTCGGCCGGTACCCCACTGGCCGAGCCGGTACGGCGGGACATGGAGGCCCGACTCGGCGCCGACTTCTCCGACGTACGACTGCACACCGGCGCCCTCGCCCAGCGCTCGGCGGCCGAGGTCGACGCCCGCGCGTACACCTCGGGCAGCCACGTGGTGATCGGCCAGGGCGGGGCCGACCGGCACACCCTGGCCCACGAACTCACGCACGTCATCCAACAGCGCTCCGGCCCGGTCGCCGGCAGCGAGGACGGTCACGGCCTGCGAATCTCCGATCCGGGCGATGCGTTCGAACGGGCCGCCGAGGCGAACGCGCGGCAGGCCCTCGGTCAGCGACCGGCGCGGCCGGAAACCCACGAGACGGCCGAACCGGCCGGGCCGCCGTCGGGTACCCCAGCGGTCCAACGGGTGATGGTGACAACCCACGACGAGCTGCACAGCGAACCGCCTGGCCCGTCGATCACGCTCCGCGGCCCGGGCCAGCCGGGCACCGCTCACCAGGTGGGCGATCAACAGACCTGGGACATGCTGAGCCTCGCTCACCGGGCTTCCACCGGGCGGGCGCCGGGCACCAATCAACCGATCGACCTCGACACCGACCTCACCTCGCTGATCGAGATGAGCCCGGAGACGGCGACCGGGCAACAGCTCGGCCGTTCCCTGGGTAGCGTGGCGGAGCAGGCGGGTATTCCGCGTACGGTCGGCTCCCGCCGACGCGACAACGCCGAGATGATGGAACTACTGGGCCGCGAGGATCCGGCGACCCGCCCGTACTGGGAGGCTCAGGCCGCGCGGGACCAACAGCTCGCCCACGATGCGGTGGCCCGGGCCGGGCGGTACCAGCAGGAGGACGGCGCCCAGGACGCGCAGGCCACCAGGAACGAGACGGCCATGCTGCTGGACGGGATCTCGGCGCCCGCAGACGTCGCCGCCGGCCTGCTCCTGCTCGGCAGGGACGGTCTGGTCGTCGGCGGGTCGCACACGGCGGAGGCGTTCTTCCCCTGGGCCACGGACAACATGGCGAAGCTGTACACGCACGGGGTGCGGACCCTCTACCTCGAGGCGTTCCGGGAGGACGCGCACCAACGCCTGGTCGACGACTACCTGAGCAGCGGCACGATGAGTCCGCAACTGGCCAACTTCTGCAAGACCTACCAGTCGAAGTGGGACCTCGTCCCGTTCCTGGCGGCGGCCCGCGCCACGGGTATGCGGATCAAGGGCATCGCCAGCCGCCCGGCGCGCCGGGCCGGAGCCAGCATGGAGGAACAGCAACACCGGCGCGCGGTCATGATGAACACGTACGGCGAGCAGGTGATCCGGTGGGACCGGGCGATGTTGGGCGGGGGAGGCAATCCGTCCAACGACCCTGGCAAGTACCTGGTGCAGGTCGGCGCGGCGCACGCCCGTACGCACACCAACACCGCGCCGAACCCGGTCGAGGTGGAGGAAGTGCGGCTACCCAACCAGTTCCCGGGCATCAACGAACTGCTCAACGTCCCCGCCGTGCGCCTCGAAGACCGTACCGACGGCGACCGGTCGTTCCGCCCCATCTGACCCGAGCACGGCCTGCGGACGTGCACCGTGGGTCGGCGGGTCAGGCCAACCGCAGTGCCCGCTTGAGGAAGATGACCGCCTGGGTGATGGCCGCCTCGGCCGCCTCGGTGCCGCGCAGCGCGTCGAGCATCACGAAGTCGTGGACGATGCCCTGGTACCGGGTCGCCGAGACCGGGACCCCGGCCGCCCGCAGCCGGTGGGCGTACGCCTCGCCCTCGTCGCGGAGCACGTCGGCCTCGGCCGTGATCACGAGTGCCGGAGGCAGCCCGGCGAGCTGCCCGAGATCCGCCCGCAGCGGCGAGGCGGTCACCTCGGCCCGGACCGCCTCGTCCGGCGCGTACTGGTCCCAGTACCAGCGCATCGCGTCGCGGCGCAGATGGAAGCCCTCGGCAAAGGTCCGGTACGACGGGGTCTCGAACCGCGCGTCGGTGACCGGGTAGAAGAGCACCTGCCCGACCGGTCTCGGGCCGGCGTGCCGCTTCGCCAGCAGGGTCACCGCGGCGGCCAGGTTGGCGCCCACCGAGTCGCCGGCCACGGCCACCAGTTGGCCGTCGAGGTCCGCCGCCCCGGACCCGGCGAGCCAGCACAGCACCGCGTAGCACTCCTGCACCGCCAGCGGATAACGCGCCTCGGGCGAGAGGCTGTAGTGCGGAAAGACCACCGCCGCGCCGGTGCCGACGGCCAGCTCCCGGATCAGCCGGTCGTGAGTGCGGCAGTCGCCGAAGACCCAGCCGGCGCCGTGCAGGTAGAGGACCACCGGCAACCGGCCGATGGCGCCCGCCGGCCGGACGATCCGGATCGGCACCGCACGGGCCGGATCCGCACGTACCGTCCGGTCCTCCAGATCCGCGTCGGGCCTGGCGAGGTTCCCGGACTGGAGTTCGGCGAGGAACCGCCGGCCCCGCTCCGGGCCCAACTGGTGCAGGTACGGCGGGCTCGCGGTCGCCTCGACGAACCGCCGGGCGGCGGGCTCCAGCACGATCATCCGAGCACTCCGGGAATCCGGGCCGCGAGCGCGGCGGGAAGGGCCGAGGTCACCCTCGGGTACGCGGAGTCTCCCGGCACCCGCCCGGGCAGACATCCGCCATTTGACGGTGCCCGCCCGGAACTGCCCCATCGGGTAGCAACGGCTTCCCCCGTGCCCGCCCGTCGGGTCGTGGTTCCCGGTCCCGCGCCGACCCAGACTTCTCCCACGGATCGCTGTCGTGCCCGAGGGAGCTGTCATGCCGTCGTACCTGTCACCCGGGGTGTACGTGGAGGAGGTGCCGAGCGGCTCGCGCCCGATCGAGGGGGTGGGTACCGCCGTCGCCGCCTTCGTGGGCTTCGCCGCCAGGGGGCCGTTCAACACCGCGACCCTGGTGACGAACTGGAGCCAGTTCATCCAGACGTTCGGGGAGATGGTCTCCGACGCCTACCTGGCGCACGCGGTGTACGCCTACTTCGCCAACGGCGGCGGCGCCTGCTACGTGGTCCGGATCGGTGCCCCGGCGGCGTCCACCGGCGGGAGTGCGGCGGGCACGGCGGTCACCGGTCCGCCGGTGCCGCTCGGCACCTTCACGGTCACCGCGCTGGCCGGCTCCGGCGACGCCGGTGAGCTGACCGTGGAGGTGGCCGACGTCGAGGGTGAGTCCGTGCCGGAGGACCGGTTCAGACTGGTGGTCCGGCAGAACGGCGCGGAACGGGAGACGTTCGAGGTCTCCGCGAAGCGGAACACCAAGGCGTACGTGGTCAACCAGGTGCGGGAGCGGTCGAGGCTGATCGCGGTCGAGGAGGCGGCGCCGGCGAACGCGCTGGCCCGGCCCGCGAAGCAGTCGGTGGCCGTACCACCGGCACCGGCCGACGGGGCCGGCCTGCCCGCCCGGGTTTCCGCCGACGACTACGTCGGCGACGCGGACGCCCGGACCGGCTTCGGCGGCCTGGAGGCGATCGACGAGATCACCATGGTCGCGGTGCCCGATCTGATGAGCGCGTACCAGCAGGGGCGGATCGGCCTCGACGACGTCAAGGCGGTCCAGTTGGCGGTCATCTCGCACTGCGAGCAGATGGGCGACCGGATGGCGATCCTCGACCCGCCGCCGGAGCTGACCGCCCGCCAGGTGCTGACCTGGCGGCAGGCCGAGGCGGGGTACGACTCCCGGTTCGCCGCCCTCTACTACCCGTGGGTCAAGGTGTTCGACCCGGCCAGCGGCCAGCACCGGTTCCTGCCGCCGAGCGGACACGTCGCCGGGCTGTGGTCGCGTACCGACGCGGAGCGCGGGGTGCACAAGGCACCCGCGAACGACGTGCTCCGGGGCGTGATCGAGGTGCAGAACGCGGTGACGAAGGGCGAGCAGGACCTGCTCAACCCGGTCGGGGTGAACTGCATCCGCGCCTTCCCTGGCCGGGGGATCCGGGTGTGGGGCGCCCGGACCCTCTCCTCCGATCCCTCCTGGCGCTACATCAACGTGCGCCGGCTGTTCAACTACATCGAGGAGTCGATCCTGCTCGGGACCCAGTGGGCGGTCTTCGAGCCGAACGACGAGCGGCTCTGGGGCACGATCCGGCGCAACATCGCCGCGTTCCTCATCGAGGAGTGGCGCGGCGGGGCGCTGTTCGGCAGCACCGCCGCCGAGGCCTTCTACGTCAAGTGCGACCGGGAGACCAACCCACCGGAGTCCGTCGACCGCGGCCGGGTGGTCTGCGAGGTCGGGGTCTCCCCGGTGAAGCCGGCCGAGTTCGTCGTCTTCCGGCTGTCCCAGTACTCCGACAGCAGCAGCCTCGTCTCGGAATGACCCGGGACGCACTCTCCATAGTGGACGTCGACGTGGCGGCTAGGAAAGGACGGTAACCAGCGATGGCGGAGACGGGCGACACCTTTGTGACCCACCGGTTCCAGGTGGAGCTGGGCAAGGCCCGGGTCGAGTCGGTCCAGGAGGTCAGCGGCCTCACCGTGGAACTCGACGCGATCGAGGTCACCCAGGTCACCCCGACCGGGGAGTACATCATCCGCAAGATTCCCGGGGCGCGGAAGGGCGGCGAGGTGACCATCACCCGCGGCCTGGACAAGAGCAGCGCGTTCACCGAGTGGATCAAGGACACCTACGAGAAGGGCGCGATCAACACGGCCCGGCAGAACATCAGCGTCATCATCGTGGACGCGGAGAACGCGGAGCAGCGCCGGTGGGACCTGACCAACGCCTGGGTGAGCCGGTGGGAGGGGCCCAGCCTGCGGGCCGGCGACACGTCGCCGGCCACCGAGAAGATCACGATCGTCTTCGAGGGCATCACCAGCTCCTGAGGTGCGACGGCGGTTCCTGACGTCCCGGTGCACCCGCACCGATTCTGTGAAGGGAGGTAGCGGCGGTTGTCCGGCCCACCACGGCCGGGCTCGCCCGCCGCGAGGTCGATGAGGCGACGTACCGTTTCGCACACCGCCCTGGACGAGCCGCCGGACGGGGCGGACTCCGTCCCCGTCTCCGGGGCGGCCCCGCCCGCGCCGCCGAGGCTGCAGACCGAGTTCTCCTTCGAACTCCCCCGGGGCTACGTCGACGAGGCGGGCACCCTGCACCGGGACGGCAGCATGCGGCTGGCCACCGCCCGGGACGAACTCGCCCCGCTGGTCGACCTGAGGGTCAAGGACAATCCCGCGTACCTGTCGGTCGTGCTGCTCAGCATGGTCATCACCCGGCTGGGCACGGTCACCGAGGTACGGGCCGAGCAGGTGGAACGGCTGTTCGCCTCGGACCTGGCCTTCCTGCAGGACTTCTACCGGCGAATCAACGCGGAGGGGCACAGTCGCGCGGCGGTCACCTGCCCGCACTGCGCATCGGGCTTCGAGGTGGATCTCGCCGGTGGTCGCCCGGGGGAATCGTGACGTACGCGACCGACCGGCTCTACGAGGAGGTCGCGTACGTCGCCTACCACTTCCACTGGTCCCGGGACGAGATCCTCGACCTGCGTCACGACGAACGACGGCGCTACGTCACGGAGATCGCCGCCATCAACAACCGCGTCAACGAAGGGCGGTGACCGGCGATGGGCGTACGCGGCCTGCTCCGGCGGTGGCGTGGACCGGTCCGGGCCACGGTGGCCCCGACGCCGGAGCCGGCTCCGGGACCGGGCCGGGACACCGCCGATCCGGGCTGGCGGGGTGTGCCACCGATGGCCGGTCTGGTCACCGGTGCCGAGGTGTCACTCAGCGACCCGGTCGGGTTCCGGGGCCGGTTGGCCACCTGGCAGAACCCCGCCTTCCGGAGCCCACTGGCGCACCTGGTCAGCCCGGACGCGCCGAGCGGGTTGGCGTACGACCTGCTCCGTCCGCTGCCACCGGCACCGGCGGCGATGACCCGGCCCGTCCTGCCGGTGCGCCGCGGGCCCGACCCGGGACCACCGACCTCCCCGTCCCTCGGTGAACCGCCCGACTCCGACGTCCGTCCGACAGCCGGGGCCGGAGGTGCAGTCCCGACCGGTGCCGCCACGACGCCACCCGCCGGGGCGACGCCGGTACGTCCCTCCCCCGCTCGTCGGACCGGTACGCCGTTGACGGTCGCGCGGGTCGCCGCCGCGCCTCGGCGACTGCCCGCTGCCTTGCCCGACCTCACCAGTCACCCCTTCCGGCCGCCGGCCTCCGCCGCCCGGACCGGGGCGGACCTCGGCGGCTCCCTCGCGAACTCCGGCGGTTCCGGCAACGCCTCGTCGGCGCCGTCCCGGGTGACGTCGCAGCACGGCACGTCGCCCGTGGCTCCGGACTCCTCCGCCACGGATCAGTTCCCGCCCCTCCCCCCGCCCGCGCTCGGGCCCGCCACGGCCACCCCGCCGGTCGTCGCGGCTCCGGTCCGGCCGATCGGGCGTGGCACGACGCCCGACGCACCGGCCGCGCCGGTGTCACGGGCCCGCCGGACCGGCGCCTCGGCGCCGCGACTCGGTCTCGGCGAACCCATCGTGTTGCCGGCCCCCGACCCGGCCGCTCCGGCCACGGTGCCGACGGCGCTCCGGCCGGCCTCGAACCGCTCCGTGCCCCGGTCGACGCGTCCGGAGCCCGGTGCGGGAGCGTCCGGTGCGGGCGGCAGCGCCGGGGTACCGCTACAGCGGTCCGATGTGGAACGAGGCCGCGGCCCGTCGGCCGACAGCACGTCCGGCACGTCGGGGCGGAGCGGGGTCGCGCCGGTCGACCGTCCCGGCGTCGCCGCGGCCCCGGGTGGTCCCACCGTCCCCGCACCCGGCCCGGTCGCACCGATCCGTCCCGGCCCACCCGGTCCCGGCGGTGCGACGCCGCGCCCCGGCCCGACCGCCGCCAGCCCGACCGCCGCAGCGGAACTCTCCGGCCCTGGCGGCGAACGGTCCCGGGGCGTCTCGGCGGGCCCGGGCGGTCCGCCGGCCCGCCGGCCAGGGCCGCCGTCCGGATCGCCCGTCGGGCTCGGTGCCCCGCTCGGCCCGGAGGCCCGGCCCCGGCTCGTGATCCGGCCCCGACCGCCGGCCACCTCCGGGCCCGCCCCGACCGACCCGCCCGGACCGTCGACCGCGCCGCCCAGCCGCTCCGCCGCCGCGCCCAAGCTGTCCGAGCCGTCGGCGGTGCCCTCGCTGCCGGGGACGCGTCCGGCCCCGAGGGGCGGCACGGCCACGGCAGGGTCCGACGCTCCGGACCGAGCGGCCCAGCCGGTGCGACGGTCCGTCGAACCGCATCCCCGGCTGCCGGTCGGCCGGCCGCACCCCGAAGGGCCCACCGGGCAATCCCGCACCCGGCTGCCGGCCCCCCGACCGCAGTCCCCGTCGTCGAGCACCGCCCCGCCACCGCCGGGCACCGGCATGCCGGCGGGCGGTGCCGGTCCGGTCGCGACGCCGTCGGGTCGAGCGGCTCCGTCCCAGGATGCTGCCGGGACCGGACCGGCCGGCCGGCGGGCGAACCTGGTTCCGCTGCTCGGCGGACGGCCCGGACTGCCGATCCTGCGCCGGACCGCCGCGATCCCGGCGGCACACGGCGCGGACTCCGGAAGGACGATGCCCGCCGACGCCCGTAGCCCGGCCCGACCTGCGGTGCCGATCCGCTGGACCAGACCCCCGGGCAGCAGGTCGGACCCGTCGGCCAGCACCGCCACGACGACCGGCCGAACACCGGCAACCAGCAGGGAGGTGCCCGCCATGGTGGGGCCCGCCACAGTTTCCGCCGATGCCGGGATCCGGACCGCCCCGGTCCTGGGCCCTCGTCCGGCGCAAGCGCGACCACTCCCCCGGCCCGGCGCCGGCCCGGCGCGGCCGCCATCCACCGTTGCCGTGTCGGTGCCTCCGCCGCCCGTTCCGGTTCCGGCTGCCGGGCTCCGGCCGGCACTGGCCGGCACCGCCGGGTCCAGGGTCGGAACGGGTCCTCGGGGTGCCGCCTCCGCCCGAACGGCCGACGCCGCGCTGCCGGTGCGGCGGACCTCCCGCGCTTCCACCGCCGGCAGCACGGCGCCGACGGCACCGACCCGATCCGGACCGATCGTCCAGAAGCGATCGGCACCGGCCAACCCACCGACCGCCAGTCGCACGGCAACCGCCGGGGGCAGCGGTGGGACGGCAGGTCCCGACTCGGCGGGAGGTCGTCCGCGCGGCTCCTCTGGCCCGGGACGCGACGAGCGGGACAGCGCCGAACGGTTCCACCATCTCGACCGCCGGGCCCTGGACGAACTCGCCCACCGCCTCGTCGAGCCGATCTCCCGGCTGCTGCGGGCCGAACTCCGGCTGGGCCGGGAGCGTACCGGTCGATGGCTGGACGGTGCACGATGACCGGTACCGATCCGGGCACCAGCGTCCACTTCCGGCTCCGCATCGACGGAATCGACCTCGGCGACTGGAACTCGTGTGACGGGCTCGGCTGCGAGGTCGAGGTGGAGCAGCACCAGGAGGGCGGCAACAACGGCTTCGTCTGGCAACTGCCGTCCCGGGTGCGCTACACCAACGTCACCCTCACCCGGCCGCTGATTCCGGACACGGCCAAGGTGGCCCGACTGCTCTCCGCCCTACCGCAGGGGATCACCCGGGGCACCGCCCAGATCGCGGCGCTGCGGCCCGACCGGGCGCTGCTGGTGCAGTGGGGCCTGGCCGACGTCGTACTCGTCCGCTGGACCGGTCCGTCCTTCGGCCCCGATCTCTCCCAGGCGGCGACGGAGAGCATCGAACTCGCGTACAACGGTTTCCTGGAGGTGGGCTAGGTGCCACGACCAGGGTGCCGGACCGGCGGGGCGGTGGCGCCATGACGAGACCGACCGGCAAGGTCTCCGCGTTCCTCCAGCGCTACCACCCACCACCGGGCGGCGGCAACCGTCCCGGCGGTCCGCTCGGCGGCCCGATCGCCTTCATGTTCAACCCGAACCAGCTGACCCTGACCAAGTCGGCCTCCTGGATCCCGCACGTGGTCCGCGGCGCGGAGCAGGTCGGGGTCCCGGAGTTCAGCGGCTCGGAGCCGCGCACCCTCGCCCTGACGGTGTTCCTCGACGTGACCGACACGCACGGCCGCACCGTGCAGCAACGGGTCGAGACCCTGTTGTCCTGCTGCACGCCGACCACGGCCAGCATCGCGGCCAAGGCGCCGTCGCCACCCTGGGTGAAGTTCACCTGGGGCCAGTTCCAGACCGTCTCGTTCTACTCGTACGCCAGCCAGGTCACCGCGACGTACACCCTGTTCAACAGCTCCGGTACCCCGCTGCGGGCGACCTGCGAGCTGACCCTGACCGAGATCAGCGGCAGCAAGCCCGGCCAGAACCCCACCTCCGGCGGTCGCTCCGCCCGGCGAATGCACCGGGTGGTGGACGGCGACTCGCTGCCGCTGCTGGCCCACCGGGAGTACGGCGA
Source organism: Plantactinospora sp. ZYX-F-223 (assembly GCF_039649625.1). Lineage (NCBI taxonomy): Bacteria > Bacillati > Actinomycetota > Actinomycetes > Micromonosporales > Micromonosporaceae > Plantactinospora > Plantactinospora sp. ZYX-F-223. Next base: position 20,154 of record NZ_JBDJAV010000062.1, read on the forward strand.
CCCGACGGTGTGGCGGGTGATCGCCGAGGCGAACGATCTCGACGACCCGACCCGGCTCCGCCCCGGCACCGAACTGCTGCTGCCCTCCGCCGACGAGTTCCCGCCCGTGCCGTCCCGCGACCCCGGCCCGGCGGCCGAGACGGTCGCCCCCGCTGGCGAAGGTAGGTAGATCGCGTGTCCGAGGGGAACCTCACCAATCTGCTCAAGGTCGGCCTGCCGGTGGACGGGCTCCCCGATCCGTGGCCGGACGAGTTGGTGTACGGCTCCGTCGACGACGGTGCCGGCGTGCCGGCGGTGGCGACCCTGCGCTACCGCGACCCCGGGTCGCTGCTGCTGCAACAGACCGGGATCGCGATAGGCCGGAAGCTGACCGTGGCGGTGCGGGCCGGGAACCGGAACGGCGAGACGGCGCTGTTCACCGGGGAGGTGGTCACCGTCGAGACGGAGTTCGACGGCACCGGCACCTACACCACCATCCGGGCCATGGACCTGTCGCACCGGCTCATGCGCGGTCGACGGGTCGCCAGCTACCGCAACCAGAAGGCCTCCGACCTCGCCAGGCAACTCGCCCGGTCTGCCGGCCTGCCGATCGGCCGGATAGATCCCACCACAGTGGTCTACGAGGTGGTGTCGCAACCGAACGTCAGCGACTGGGAGTTCCTCACCATGCTGGCGGCCGACAACGACGCCGAGGTGGCGGTGGTCGACGGCAAGTTCGAGTTCCGTCGACCCGTCCGCGCCGCCTCCGCCCCTGGCCCGCAGACGACCGCCGAGCGCAGCGACTTCGTGGCGGAGGTGGACGGGAACGTGCTCACCATGCGCGCCACCGTCACCTCGGTCGGCCAGTTCACCGACGTGGAGGTGCGGGGCTGGGATCGCCGTACCCGCGAGCCGGTGATCGGGCGCAGCCCGGTGCGCGACAGCGACGAGGTGCGCATCCCGGTGACCGCCGGGGAGCTGGCGGGCCGGTTCGGCACCGCAGAGATGCTGGTCGCCGACGTGCCGTACGAAACCGTGGCCGAGGTCGGTACGGTGTCCCGCGCCCTGGCCGCCCAGGTGGCGGCCGGCGTCGCCGAACTCGAGGTGGCCGTCCGGGGCAACCCGCGGCTGCGGGCCGGCGTGCCGTTCGCGCTGACCGGGGTGGGGCAGCCGTTCGCCGGCAAGTACACCACGACCGCCAGCCGGCACGTGTTCGGCCCGGCGCGGTTCTACCAGACCTGGCTGACGGTCAGCGGCGGCCGGGACCGGTCGCTGGCCGGGCTGGCCGCCGGCACCCTGGCCCCGGCCCGGTCGGCCCGGATGCCGGGACTGGCCGTCGGCGTGGTCACCGACGTCAACGCCGCCCTCGACCGCAACCACCCGGAACGCCGGGACCGGGGCTGGGTCAAGCTCCGGTTCCCGTGGCTGGACGACAAGTACGAGACCGACTGGGTCCGGACGGTGCAACTCGGCGGCTTCGGCGGCGGCGGGGTCTGCTGCCCCGAGGTCGGCGACGAGGTGCTCGTCGGGTTCGAGCAGGGGATGCTCGACCGGCCGTACGTGGTCGGCGGGTTGTACAACGGCCTCGACCAGCCGTCGCCGCACGACGTACCGCTGGTCGACCCGACGAGCGGGGCGGTGAACCGGCTCTCGTTCGCCTCCCGAGCGGGCCGGGCAGCCGGCCGCCGGAGCACCGGCAACTGGGTGGAACTGCTCGACGGACCCACCGTCGCCGCCCCGCAGGGGGTGCGGTTACGCACCCGCAGCGGCACCGACAACCTGCTGCTGCACCTGGACCGGGCCGGCACGTCGGTGGTGGTCCGCAGCGACGGCAGCGTGGTGATCGAGGCCAAGACCGAGGTTGTCGTCGAGGGGACCCAAGGCGTGTCGGTCGAGTCGGGTGGACCGGTCTCGGTCAAGGGCCGGGGCGTGTCGGTGGACGCTGGAGCCGGCGAGCTGAAACTCACCGGGGCCAGCGTGTCCGTCTCCGGCCGGATCGTACGGATCAACTGAGAGCGCAGGCCCAACGGAGAGGGAGGGAAGACGCGATGCCACCAGCAGCCCGGATCGGGGACAGGATCGGCCACGGCGCCCCCACCGGTACCGTCGGACCGGTCGGCGCCGGCGCGCCGGCGCCGACCGCCGGACCCACGCTCGGCGTGTCCAGCGTGCTGATCGGTGGCCTGCCGGCCGCGGTGGTCGGCACGCTCTGCACCTGTCCGATCCCGCCGCCGCACCTGGCGCTCGGGCCGGGCAACGTCGTGCTGCCCGGCCCGCCACCGGTACGCGGACAGGTGCTGATCGGCGGCTTCCCCGCCGCCCGGATGGGCGACCGGACCACCTGCTCGGCGACGATCCTGACCGGCGCCGGCACCGTTCTCATCGGGGGCTGAGCGAGGTGGCGGAGCAGTTCATCGGCGCCGGTTGGGCGTTCCCGCTCCGGTTGGACGCCGGCGGCGGCATCGCCCTGGTCAACCGGGAGCGGGAGATCGTCGAGGCGATCCGGCTGATCCTCGGTACCGCCCCCGGCGAGCGGCCGATGCGTCCCGAGTTCGGCTGCGGGGTGCACGACTACGTCTTCGCTCCGGCGGACGAGAACACCGCCGGGCAGATCGCCTTCGAGGTGCGGGCCGCGCTGGACCGCTGGGAGCCGCGGATCGAGGTCACCGACGTGCTCGTGGGCTTCGACGAGGTGCACGTCGGCACCCTCTACATCGACATCCGGTACCTGGTCCGGGGCACCAACGATCCACGCAACCTGGTCTTCCCGTTCTACGTAATCCCGTCGCACGACGGGCCCGAGACGGAGGCGACGAACTGATGGCCCTGCCCGCGCCGAACCTCGACGACCGCCGCTTCCAGCACCTGGTCGACGACGCCAAGCGATTCATCCAGCAACGCTGTCCGGAGTGGACGGACCACAACGTCTCCGACCCGGGTGTCACGCTGATCGAGGCGTTCGCCCAGATGACGGACGAGCTGCTGTACCGGTTGAACCGGGTGCCGGAGAAGAACTACCTCGCCTTCCTCGACCTGATCGGCGTCCGGCTCTTCCCGCCGACCGCCGCCCGTGCCGACCTCACCTTCTGGCTCGCCGCCCCGCAGGCCGAGGCGGTGCTGCTGCGGGCCGGCACCGAGGCCGGCACGGTCCGTACCGAGACGGAGGAGGCGATCGTCTTCGCCACCGCCGCCGACCTGGCGATCGTGCCGTGCGAGCTGGTTCACCTGCGCGTCCACCCCGCCGACGGGCCGGCGGCCGATCGTACCGACCAGGTGTGGGACGGCCACGACGTACCCTGTTTCGCCACCCCGCCCGCGGTCGGCGACGCCCTGCTGCTCGGCCTGGACTCGGCGGTCCCGTCCTGCGCGGTGGTGCTGCGCCTGGAGAGCCGGGTCCAGGGCATCGGGGTCGACCCTCGGCAGCCGCCGCTGCGCTGGGAGGCGTGGGACGGTGCCGGCTGGGTGGAGTGCGACGTCGACAGCGACTCCACCGGCGGACTCAACCGGCCCGGCGACGTGGTGCTGCACGTGCCGGCCGGACACACCACCTCCACCGTCGGCGGCCAGCGGGCCGGCTGGCTGCGGTGCCGGCTGGTGGCAGCCGAGCCCGGACAGCCGTTCTACGCGGCGTCGCCGACGATCCGGGCGGCGTCGGCCTTCACCATCGGCGGCACGGTCGCCGCGGTGCACGCCGAGACGGTGGTCGGCGAGTTCCTCGGCGAATCCGAGGGGGTGCCGGGGCAACGCTTCCGGGTGCTCCGGCCGCCGGTGATCCCGGACGACGAGCCGTTCGTGGTCGAGGTCTCCGACGGCACCGGCTGGCAGGAGTGGGCCGAGGTGGACGCGTTCGGCGGCACCGGTCCGGACGAGCGGTGCGTGACGGTGGACCGGACCACCGGCGAGGTGGCGTTCGGCCCGGCCGTCCGCGAACCCGACGGAACGCTCCGCCGGTACGGCGCGGTTCCGCGCAACGGCGCCCGGTTGCGGGTCCGCCGGTACCGCACCGGCGGCGGGCGACGCGGGAACGTGGCCCGGGGCGCGATCTCGATGCTGCGCAGCTCGGTGCCGTACGTGAGCCGGGTGGAGAACCGGGAGGCCGCCGCCGGCGGGGTGGACGGCGAGTCGGTACAGAGCGCCCGACAGCGGGGTCCGGTGCAGCTGCGGGCCCAGGACCGGGCGGTCACCGCGCGCGACTACGAGCTGATCGCCGCAGAGGCGGTGCCCGCCGCGGCCCGGATCCGCTGCCTGCCCGCCGGGGGCGGCGCCGACGCCGGCGGGGTACGCGTCCTCGTCGTGCCCGAGGCGGTCGCGGACGCGGGTGACCGACTGCGCTTCGAGCAGTTGATCCCGCCCGACGACATGCTGGCGACCGTTGCCGAGCATCTGGACGCCCGCCGGCCCATCGGGGTACGCCTGGCCGTGGAGCCACCGTTCTACCAGGGCGTCACCGTGGCGGCCCGGTTGACCGCCCGGCCCGGGGCGGCCGTCGAGCGACTCCGGACCGCCGCGCTCGACGCGCTCTACGGCTATCTCAACCCGCTGCGTGGCGGGCCGGACGGGTCGGGCTGGCCGTTCGGCCGGCCGGTGCACTCCGGCGAACTCTTCGGAGTACTCCAGCAGCTGCCCGGCGTCGCGTTGGTGGAGGAGGTACTGCTCTTCTCCGCCGACCCGATCACCGGCCGGCGTGGTACGGCGACGCCCCGGATGGCACTCGACCCGCACGCGTTGGTCTTCTCCTACGAGCACCAGGTCCGGGTGGAGGAACGCTGAGACCGGCCCCGGCCGGAGAGAGGAGCGTCCGATGCGTGGCGCGGTGCCGGGCCTCGGCACACCACATCCGTTCGGCAGCCGGCTGCCGACGATCTACGGCACCGACGAGCTGGCCGGACGGCTGCTCGCCGCCTTCGACGAGGTGCTGGCCCCGGTGCACTCGACGCTGGACAACCTCGCCGCCTATCTGGACCCCCGGCTGGCCCCGGCCGACTTCGTCGACTGGCTTGCCGGCTGGGTGGCGGCCGAGACGGCACCGGGGTGGACGCTGCGGCAGCGTCGCGAGGCGGTCGCCAGCGCGGTGGCGCTGCACCGGGTACGCGGCACGGCTCGGGGCCTGGCAGAGCAGGTACGGACGGTCTTCGGGGTGCGGCCGGAGGTCACCGAGAACGGCGGTACGGTCTGGTCGTCGACCCCGGGCGGGCCGCTGCCGGGTACGGCGGCGCCCGCCCTGACGGTGACCGTGCGGGTGCCCGGCCCCGACCTGGTTCCGCTGGCCCGGCTGCGGGCTCTGGTGGAGGCCAACCGACCCGCGCACGTGCCGTGCACCGTTCGGGTGGTCATCGAGGACGAGCGGGTGGCCGGGGGTGACGACGATGGAACGCTGTGACCGGTGCGCGCCGGCCGAACCCGGCAGCGCGTTCTGCGCGGTCTGCGGATCGTTCCTGGAATGGGAACAGGCCGGGGATGCGCTGCCTCCGCCCCGGCCGTCGACTCCGACCCCTGCCGTCCGGCCCTCGGCCACGACGGTCCCTCCGCCGGACGTGCGGCCGACCGGAGCGACCCGACCGGCGGCGGACGGAGACGGCGACCGGCCGGCTGCCGTGGCCCGTCGCCCGCAGGACGTGGAAGGCGTCGCCGACCGCGCCACCGACCCGGCGACGGCCCGCCCGGCGGAAGCGGGAACCACGGCGGAGGTCGGGACCGCGCCGGACCGTCTGGCGGGCTCGGCCGTGGAGGCTGTCCAGCCGGCTCGGCCGCAGATCCGCCGACCCGTGGTACGACGACGTCAGCCCGAGCCGGACGAGGGTGCCGGCGACGTCGTCTGCCCGGCCTGCGCGACCGGCAACCCACGGGACCGGAGGTTCTGCCGGCGGTGCGGCGCGGCCCTCGATACCGTCCGGCCCGGACCGGCGGCCCCGGTCTCGTGGTGGCGCCGACTCTGCCGGGCCCTGGTCCGTGGGGCGCGGTGGCTGGCCCGGCCCCGCTCGGGCGGCTGGGGTCTGGTCCACCGGATCGGCATCCTGCTGCTCGCCGTCGCCCTGCTCGCCGGCCTCGGCTACGGCGTGGTCCGGCTCGGCACCCGGGCCAGCGACGCGGTACGTGACCGGCTCGCCGATCCAGAGCCGGTGAGTCCGGTGTCGGTGGGCGCGTCGAGCCAGGCGCGGAGCCACTCCGCGGAGTTGGTCGTGGACGGACTCAGCAACAGTTACTGGGCACCGGCGGGAAACGGCCCGGGGCGCGGCGAGTACGTGGAACTGACCTTCGGCACGCCGTTCCGGATGCTCAACCTGATCGTCCATTCCGGTGTGTCGGCCCAGCGCGACGTGTTCCTGCGGCAGGCCCGACCGGCGGAGCTGGAACTGACCGTCTGGACCAGTCAGGGCGAGCCGGAAACCACCACGTTGCGGCTTGCCGACCGAGCCGGTCCGCAGACCTTCCGCCGGGTCTTCCCTGACGTGGTGCGGATCCGGTTGACCGTCCGCCAGAGCTACGGCGGCGCCGCCGACCGCCGTACCGCGATCGCCGAGGTGGAGATCTTCCACCGTTCCTCCTGACGACGCGGGCTGCTCTCACGCGGCCCAGGCCGGTCCGGACACCCCGAGCGTCCGCAACACCCGGCCGTACGCGCTGCGGGTCCGCGCGGCCGCCGCCGCATCGCCGGAACGCTGGTGCGCCTCGGCCAGTACCCGCCAGGCGTCGTCACGGAATCCGTCGATCTCCAGTCCGCGCCGTGCCGCCGCGACCGCCGCCGCGAGGTGCCCCGCCTCCAGTTCGAGCGCCGCGAGCATCGCCGCCGACTCCGCCGCCGACGTGCGGTAGCGGTCGCGTTCGGCTACCACCCACTCGGCCGGCCCATCCTCCGGCAGCAGGTCGCCCGCGTACTGGGCGAGGGCCTCCCGCAGGGCAGCCGCCTCGGCGGCCCGCTGCCCCGTACCGACGGTCCGGCGCCAGGCCGCGACCGCCTCCTGGAAGGAGCGCACGTCGCAGAGCGCGGCGTGCGGCAGCGCCAGCCGGTAGGACTCGCCGTCACGCCGGACGAACGTGGACTCACCGCGCCGCACGCCGGGTTCGAGGAACGCCCGAAGCGTGGAGACGCCGACGTGCAGATTGCGAATGCCGGACCGGACCGGTAGTTCCGGCCAGAGCGCCGACAGGATGATCTCGCGGTGCACCGGCCTCCCCCCGTGGGCGGCCAGAAAGCGCAGCAGGGCCCGGACCCTCGGCCGTACCGTCGTCCAGTCCAACTGCCGCCCGGGGATCGTCAACTGGAACCCGCCGAAACAGCGCACCACGAGCGACGGACCGGCGTACCCGGACAGCGCCCCGACCTCCGGTGCCAGCCGCTCGGCCGTCCGACTCCGGATCGTCTGGTGGATCGAATACCCCATCCTCGGAACTCCTCCGTCCTGGCATCGGTCGCACTCGCGTAGACCCAGCCTGGCTCAGCGGGCCGCCGCGGACATCGGCTAGTTGACGTGAACCGATCCGGCCCCGGCGGTAGCCGGATCCCCCGACCCCGACCGCTGCCCGGGTCACGTCCAGCCGTCACCTCGGGCCGGTCGCGGGCCTGCGGCGGCAACCTGACCGACGGACGTGCCGGCGGTGTGCCCGAGCCCAGGAGACCGGCCGGACCGTCCGGTCCGGCGCCACCAACTCCACGTGAGATGACGGATGTCCCCGGCGGAGCCGTGCGCCGTGGCCTCCGACCGGCCGGTGGTGTCCGGGCGTCAGGCTCCAGGGTTGGAGGCGGTCTCCCGGCGCAACGCCTCACGCGCGATCTCCACCCGGCTCCGTACGCCGAGCTTGCCCAGCACGTGCGAGATGTGGGTCTGCACGGTACGCCGGGAAAGATACAGCTCTCGGGCGATGTCCGGTGTGGACCGTCCTTCGGCGACCAGGACGGCCACCCGGGTCTCGGTCGGGGTGAGCGCCTCCCAGCCGAGCTGCGCGCGGGCCGGCCGGGGACCACGGACACCCCGACGGACGCCGACGCGCCGTAGTCGTCCCTCGGCCCGACGGATGTCCCAGAGCGCACCGAGGGCGTCGTACCGATCGACCGCCTCACCCAGCAGCGTCCTCGCCTCCGCCTGCTGGCCGCCCCCGGCGAGCACTGCGGCCAGGTCCTCCAGCGTCCCGGTCAACTCCACCGGTGAACCGACCGACTGGTAGTACGCGACCGCCTCGCGCAGCGGCGCCGGATCCCCGTCGAGCAGGCCCTGACACCGGCGCGCCGCCGCGGCGGCCCGACCCGGCCGAGACTCCGCCGCAGCCTCCGCCTGGCAGGCCTGCAACGCCGCCCGCGCCGCCGGCCGGTCGTCCACCGCCATCCCGAGTCGCACCAGCTCGGGCATCCACTGGTGGAGCAGGGTCATTTCGCCGGGTACGCGTTCCAGGAGCGTCGACAGCAGCGACAGCGCCCGTGCCGGCTCCCCCTCCTGCTCGGCCGCGAGCGCGCGGGCGGCGAGCAGGAAGTCACGGTTCTCCCGGTCGGCGACGGTCCGGACGGGCAGCGCGAGACCCGCCCGGAGGTGCTCGGCCGCGGTGCCGTTGTCGCCCCGGTGTCCGGCGATGAACGCGGCGACACCGTGCCAGAGCAACGCCGGTCCTCGCTCACGGAGCCCGGAGTAGGTGATGCCGGTGGTGTCGCGGTCGACGGTGTCGAGTTCGGCCAGGGCGTCGTCCCACCGACCGAGCCAGTACAGCAACACGGCTGCGGTGAGCGCCGAGACGCCCTGACCGGATCCGGCGGCCCGCTGACCAAGGTCGCGGGCGCGGCGCAGGGTCGCCTCCGCCTCCGGCCACCGGTCGAGGTTCTGCAGGCTGAAGATTCGGCTGTCGAAGGCGAAGGTGCGCAGGTCGGTGTGCTCCGGTGCGTCGCCCAGCACCATCAGCGCCCGGTCGACGTAGCCGAGGGCGGCGTCGTGGTCCCGCCGGATCGAGTGCGTCAGCCACAGGTCGGTCAGCGCGTAGGCGGTGGCGAACGCGTCCCCGGCCTCCTCCCCCACCCGCAGCGCCTGACGCGCGGTGCCGTCGGCGGTGTCCAGCTCGCCGGTGCTGGCCCGCTCGAACATCGACAGCGAGGCCAGCAGGCGGGCCCGCCACACCGCCGGCACGTCCGGGCGGCCGAGCGCGCTTCGGACGACGTCCACGGCCTCCTCGTTGCGGCCCTGGTGGAACAGTGTGCGGGCCAGTATCGAGGACATCTCGACCCGGTGTTCCGGCCGGGTCGCCACGGCGAGCGCCTGCCGGGCCCGGTCGGCGGCCTCCGGATGGCGCCCGACGCCGAGCAGTACCCGGGCGAGTTCGACGGTCAGGGCGGCCCGGTCGGTCCGGTCGAGTTGGCCCGCCTCCAGTTCCCGCTGCAGGAGTTCCATCGCGATGTCCGGGGCCCTCGCGGCCAGTGCCGGCACCGCCTCGACCACCCAGGTACGTGTCCACTCGTCTCCCGGACGGCCGGCCGCCAGCAGTTGTTGGGCCACCCGCAGCGGTTCGGCGCCGGCGGACACCAGCGCCTTCGCCGCCTCGCAGTGCAGCGCCGCCCGCAGCGCGGCCGGCACGCTGTCGTAGAGGGCCTGACGGATCAACGGATGCCGGAAGGCGAGCTGGTCGCCGACGCCGACGACGATGCCGGCGGCGACCGCGTCCTGCAAGCCCTCCGCCAGGTCGGAGGCCGTACGGCGCAGCAGCGCGGCGAGGTCGGTGACCGCGAACTCACCGCCGAGCAGTGAGGCGGTGCGCAGCATCTGGGCGGTCGCCACCGAGACCACACTGAGCCGGTCGCTCAGCGCGGCCGTGAAGGAGGCCGGAACCCGTTCGAACGCGTCGTCGGAGAGTTCGCCGTCGGCCAGCGCGGCGCCGGCCGTCTGCTCCCGGGCCAGGGCGTCGAGCAGTTCACGCAGGTACAGCGGATTACCCATGGCTCGCCCGAGCAGGCGGTTGAGCGCGGGTCCCGGCGGCACCCCGAGCATTCCGGTGACCAGGGCACGGACGTCGTCCGCGTCGAGCGCGCCGAGCGGAAGCAGGGTGCCACCCCGGCGTAGCGTCGCCGCCCGCAGCGTCTGCACGTCCTGACGGGCCGGCACCGGACGGGTGGCGCTGACCAGCAGGAGCGGAAGTTCCTCGGCGGCGAGGGCGAGCCGGTGCCACAGCATCAACGACGCCTCGTCCGCCCATTGCAGATCGTCGAGGACCAGCACGGTGGGCGTGTCGGTGGCGAGCTCGTCGACCAGTGACACGAGCGCCTCGGTAGCGGCGTAGGCGACGTCGTCCGCGGCGAACAGCCCTGGTCGGCGGTCCTGCAGGAACTCGGCGATCCGCGCTCGGCGGGGATCCGGCGAGCGCGGTCGCACCTGGAGGCAGTCCAGCATCACCCGCAGTGGAAAGCGGTGCGACAACTGGTCTGCGGTGCCCCACAACAGCTCGCCGGGCCGAAGCCCGGCGCCGGTGAGTCCGGCGGCCACCAGGGTGGACTTGCCGATGCCGGCCTCGCCCTCCACCCAGAGCACCGATCCCCGGCCCTGACGGGTGGCCTCGACGGCCGTGTGCAGTGCCGCCAGTTCCTTCTCCCGGCCGGCCCAGACGGTCGGCAGCTCAACCGGGAACATGACGGCGACACACGTCCGGAATGGAAGCAGGGGCGACAACCACGGGCATATGCTAGCCGACGATCCCCGGGCCCATCCACCAACAGCCATTGATGCCTGATGATGTAACACACAATTATTCGGAGTCGTTCCGTGCTAAAGAATCCGGAGCGGCGCCGGGCACCGCTCGGCGAGCGGCGCGTCATGAAACCGATCTTGCTCGTCTACGGGATGCTCAGCGTCACTGCGGCAGGAGGGTCGCGGTGCCCTCCACCACCGCGTTGCCGGTGACCGTGCCGCCGTTGACCCAGGCCAGGTCCTCGATCCGGCGTTGCCGCTGACGGTTCCGCCGTAGCAGCGTCATCATCACCATCCGCCTCCCGAACCGACAAGGGCGCCCTATCCGCCATACACGGCGATCCCGTGCAACCCACCTCGGACGCGCGCATCGCAGGGAAAGGTCTGGCAGCCGATGGTCTTGGGCCGGCATTTTACGTTACTCCGCGTGCACATATTGCATCCAGCATCGCTACGGACCGAAATATGATCTCCGAATCGGCGGGACCCGCATGTGAGGTTGCTGTAACGATTCGGACACATTAATCCCCACGACAGCCGTTCATGTTCCGAGCGGCTCGGGTGGGGATCGTTTCTTCTGGCGTGGAATTTGTACCGCCGACGGCTGCCGATCGAGGGTGATGGTGTCGGCGTCGCAGGTGATGGTGACCTGGTTTGCCCGCAGGTACGCAGCGGTAGCTCGCGCGTCGTCGCGGACTTTCGTTGTAGGGCAACTTGCCGATCGGTGTAGCGGAGGTTGGCCAGGAACGCCCCAACGGCAGTAAGCATCCAGCCTTGGCCGCTGCGGTGCGGGTTACGTACCGGATCGGCGCCCGACGGGCACGGCATGTCGTTGAGTTCGCGGGCGATGCTGGCCACGCTGCGGCCGTTAAGCCGCTGTTCGAAGATCCACCGCACGTGGGGTGTGGCGGCCGGGTCAGGTTCCAGGCGGTGCAAGTATGTGGCGACAGTGCGAGGGTCGTCGCGGACTTCCGCTGTTCGGGCCGTCGAGTTGCCGTGCGATGCGGGCGAGGAGCAGGTCTTCGCGTAGGCACAGCGGTTTTGGCCGGCCGGATAGGAGCCGCGTCCGCAGGCGGTGTGCCGGGACACGAGCGTCGACGGACCAGACGGAAGCCGTCCCCGTATGGGTGGTTCACCCGCCTGGCGGCGTTGATGCTGGTCGACGAGGGTCTGGCTCGCCACTGACCTGTTCGGGTCCGACGACACCGACCGGTGTACGACTGTAATCGAGATGCTGAAGGTGCTGCGCACCCCGCACCTGGGGCAGAAACTCGACCCTGATCGGCTCACCTCACAGATCCGCTCGGCGCTGCCACCGGTTGCGACGAGCGAGGTGACCGAACTCGCCCACGGCTGGCAAGAGCTCGAACAGCTGGCCCGCGATCGGGACTCGGCCGAGCAGGCCCGCAAAGCAATCGCCGTCTACCTCACACGGGCATGGCGACCGTGGGCCGACGCCGTCCTTCGTCTGCACGCCGACACCCTGATCGCCGCCGACACCGGTGTCACGGAGGCACGTGCCCAGGTCGGCGCCGCGAAGGCAGACCTGGACGACGCCCGCAAACGCCTGGACGAGGAGGCGAGAAACACCCAGCACCTCGAAGAAGCTCGCGACCGTACGCGTACAGAACTGATGCAGTTGCTGCGCTCCGCGGCGTACACGAGCGCGGTAGAGCGGGCCAACGACGCCAAGCGGCTGCGTACGGAAGCGAATGCGGCGAACCGCCGCGCGGAGAAAGCCGCCGCTCACCTCGGACGGACCCGCGCTGACCTCGAAGCGGCCAAGTCCGAGCAGGAGAAGGCCGACGAAAAGCACGGAAATGCTGAGCAGGAGCTGAACCTCGCCGCCCGCCGTGCGGCCGACACCGCGGCGGTTGCCAGGCTCGGCAACCAGGTTCCGCAGTGGGCAGCATCCGGAGACGTCGACCGGTTCGACGCAGCGATTACCACCCGCCGCGCCCAGGTCGGCACGCTGCGGAAACTGATCCGCGCTGCCAGCAAGGCGTCCTCGGCCTGGCAGGCACTCGACGACGTGACTCAGAAAGCGCAGGAGCAGCTCGATGAACGCACTGACGCAGCGGAAGCCTCCGAGCACGCCCTGGCGCAGGCAGTGCAAATCCTGTCCGACGATCTGGAGCGGTGGGCAACCACACTCGGCGATGTGCGCCCGCCGGTCGAAGTCCGCGACGCGTGGATCACCGCCGTTACGGCCCAGACAGGAACGCTCCGGCCACGGGAGGTACTGACCGGCCTGCTGGCCCGGGAGTGGCTCGACCCAGTAACCGGGCCCCTCACCACCCGCGTCGCTGAGCTCAGCTGATCACACCGGAACCGATCAGCCTCCCAACGCAACAGAGCCACTGGGCTAAGAATTGCTTCACCAGATCAAGAACGGCCCGGCGCAAGGCCGGGCCGCGCGCACGCGCTCCAGGCCTACGGCCCCGCGCGCACGCCCACCAACACCGAGTCGCCAACGCGCCTGACAACCCTTCACACTCCCCGTAGGGAGTCTCCATCCTGAGGCCGACACCCAATCCATGGAATCCATGATCTTGGATATAGATGATCCATTGACATCAGTCGCGACAGCAACCGGGGCGCATCTCGCCACCCCAAGCCGCGCGACCGCGCCGACCTGCACCGGTTGATAACCATTGTTGCTAGCTACAATGTGAGCCGATAACGCAACTCGGCCGTACAGCACCTTTGAACCAATCTCGCCGCCACGGCGAGCAGCGCACTTGGACTAAGAGAAGGTACCGACTATACCATTGAGTACATCCTCTTCCAACGCGCCTACGTGAAGGCGAGGCGGCATTATGCCAACCAGCGAACTCCACGCGCTATTTACACCTACAGCGAATTCCTCCGCCTCAAAAGCGAACGAAAGTCTTCCTGATGCGTTCTCCACTCGTCGCACGCTCGATGAGATCCGGTGCAAGCGATCGAGGATCTCCCGCTCATCGGTTAGGTTATTGCCGTAGAATGCTCCCGCGTACGGTAGTGCGTACAGCCAATCAAGAAAAGCGTCGTGCTCAATTAAGGCATCCAACGATGCAAAATCATGCACCGCCGCTTCGTCGAAGATAACGGTCAGCCGACCAGCGTAATCGAACGCAGCGCCCGCCGGACTATTGGTGCATACCGCGTATGAGATTTCCAGCTCCTCGCCCGCATCGGGCTCGCAGACCGGGGTGAAGTCAACGCTAGTGCCGAAGTATCGACTCGAGTAACGCACGCCTCCATATCGACATTGGACGACATCAAGTAGCTCTACCAGACCACTTCCACTTCCATGACTTTCCAACAACGCTTGACGCAGAGTCTCGCCAGTCATACCCGCGTCGAACCCGAGACGTGAAGCGTTCCTCGCGAGAAATTGCCTAGCTCGACTGGACAACGACAAGGTGTCATCAAGGATATGAATGCAATCGCGCCACCATTAACCTCCACCACCTCTTGACACAGCACCAAGCGCGGACAACAGTCGCACACAGTTACCACACGGCGCCATAATCGTCTTGTGCATATTCCTTCCGATAGCGTGAGAATGAATCCCCATCGTTGTGAAGTGAATTGGCGTTGCCCCTAGTCCCATGACTTTCGCTGCGCCACTCACTTCGCTGCACCCCCCGTGCGCATGGCCACAGGCAGTCAGGGCAGAGTTCAAGCGACCGGGCCGCGGGAATCGTCCCACATTCATCGACCTCGTGTGCACTTGCGCCCGCTCGCACTGCGTCCCTGCGGCGGCGCGGTCGAGCACGGATCGCGAGGTGCGCTGACTGAACCTTTTTCAACCTGAACCGCGCGGCGCTCGCGCACCGCGTCTGACCTTGCGGTCCGCCGAACCGTAAGGGGAAGTTGAAAAGGTTCACTGGTTGCCCGAGCGTTGCCGATCTTGGCTAGAGTGCGGGTCGGCTACCGCGCGTCCAGGTCAGCGGTGCAGTGGGAGGAACGACGTGACATCCAAGCTATCGCCACCGACATTCCTGCTCGCCCGGCCGACCCGGCGCAGCGTGCTGACCGCCGGTCTGGCCGGGGCAGGCATGCTAGCCGCAGGGATCACCGGCCACGCGCGGGCCGCGCACGCTGCCCCGCCCGGGCCGCGCGCCCTCGGGCGTACCGGCGAGCGGCTCCCGGCGATCGGGCTCGCCCTCACCAGCCTCGACCGGCGTCCCGAGGCGCAGCGTTCGTACCTGCGGAACGTCCTGAAGGCGCACTGGGAAGCCGGCGGCCGGGTGATCGACACCTCTGGTCTGTCCGGCGACTCGGAGCACGCTTTCCACGACGCCGCCACCGATCTCGGCATCGCGAGCGAGATGTTCCTGAGCCAGCGGCTCCGCTCGGCCGACGGTGACGATCGTCAGCTTCAGGCCACCGCGGCGCGGCTGCGGCGAGATCAGATCGACGTTCTGCAGGTCGACGACCTGGCCGACGCCGAGGTCGCCGTGCCCCTGCTGCGGCGGTGGAAGACGGCCGGAAAGATCCGGTACGTCGGCGTCGGTCACCAGGACACGCGCTACTTCCCGGCCATCGAGATTCTGATGCGCAACGCGGGCGTCGACGTCGTCCAGGTTCGCTACTCGATCCTCACCCGGACGGCCGAGGAGCACATCCTGCCGCTCGCCGCAGAGCGGGGCGTCGGCGTCATCGTCACTATGCCGACAGAGGACGGTCGCCTGCACCAGATGGTCGCGGGGCGTCCGGTGCCCGGCTGGGCGGCAGAGTTCGGCGCGACGACCTGGACGCAGTTCTTCCTGAAGTATGTCCTGGCCCACCCGGCCGTCACGGTCGCCCTGCCGCCCGCGGGCAGCCCCGCCCAGGTCGCCCAGAACATGCGGGCACTGCGAGGCCCCCTGCCCGACGAGGAGCAGAGGGCCCGCATGATCGACTACCTGGCCGCGACGGCGTAGGCCGTTTCGCCACGCCTCCGGTCGGGAGGCGCGGCGCGACGGCCTACTTGACAACCTCGCCGACCGGCAGGACGGCCATGCCGCGGGCGTTGATAGCCCGCATGATGGCCGCGAAGTCGTCCTTGTGGCACTCGGCGCTGTTCGTCGGGGTGGTGGTGACGATGCGGTGAAAACACAGGATCAACCAGCCGCCGGCCTGCTGCGCGCGGTCGAGCAGACCACCCGGGCCGGCCAGGTGGGCCGGGTTCGACAGGCCGTTGGCGATCGAGCTGATGCCGGTCAGCGACCGGAGCCGGTGCGGCATCGGCGGCGGCGTGATCTCGCGGTTGTCCTCTGCGATGATCGACCGGCCGGTGCCGAAGTAGCGGGACACGATCGACTCGACGCTCACGCCGTCCGTTGTCTTCCCGAACCGGCCGCCGGGGTAGGCGAACGAGTCGCCGTGGAAACCGTTCTCGACCAGCCAGGCCCGCAGATTGGCGGCATCGGTGTCCACTTCTTCCGCGGTCACACCGTCGTACCGCTTCTCGTGCACGATGCCCTGGTGGCTGTGTCCGGCGACCTCCCACCCCGAGAGGTTCTGCGCCGCCCGGAGCTGGGCCACGGTGTACTTTGCGTCGGTGCCGATCTGGTCGGCGATGGTGTACGTGGTGCCGCGGTAGCCGTACGTGTCCATCGCCGGACGCCCGTTGCGGAAGACGTCCGCCCACGAGTCGTCGAACGTGATCGACACGAGGCCGTCCGGGTAGCTCACGCTCGTGTCGTCGACCAGCTCGATCGACTGGAGGCGGACCGTGACCGGGCCGGTGCCGGCGTCAATCACCTGGAACCGCAGGTCGGTGAAGCCCTTGGTGGTGGACGGCATCCGCGTGGACGACAGGGTAAAGGCGCCGCTGGCCGACTGGACGTCGCCCCATTGCAGGGTGACCATCACCCACTCGCCGGTCTGCACCCAGTTCTGCGTGGTCGTGTGGGTGTGCACCCGCCACTTGAAGCTGTTGGCCAGGCTGGCCGTGCCCACGTAGAAGCTGATCCAGCGCAGCCTGGAGACGTCCGAGACCTTGAACATCAGGCGGATCGCCTTGCCGGTCAGGTCGAGCGCCGGCCCCGCGAACCGCTGGACGTTGGCCTGGTCGGCGCCCGCGCCGTTCTCGGTGGCACGTCCCGCCGTGGTGATCCAGACCGACTGGGTTCCGCGCACGCACTCACTGTCGTCGTTGAGATTCGACGACCCCACGTTGCCGCCCGTGACACTCCACCCATGGCCCGTCTGGAAGTTCTGCGTCCACTTGGCCGGGGCCCACGCGGGGACCGATCGAGGCGCGATGATCGGATTTGGCAAGGGTCCTCCACATTCAGCGGGATGCCCGTAGCGGGCAACCCTCGACGAACAGGTCGGCAATCGGCGCCACGCTACCTGACGATCTTGCAATCCGATACCGCCCCGCCCCGGCAGCGATCGTCAGGGTGCGGCACCCAGTCCGGCCTGGTTGATCATGGGCTGGAGCAGCGTCGACATGGTGGCCGCGGCCCGTTCGGGATCCCCGACGACGATCGCCTCGACGAGCTCGGCGTGCAGCTGCGGGTGTTCGTCGGTCTCGCCGGCCACGTCGTGCTGCGGATGGTGCTGGTGGACGAGGCATGGAAACTGCTGCCCGGCGGACGCGGCGGAGTGCTCCTGGAGACCCTGGCCAAGTCCGCCCGCAAATACGGCGTCGGCCTGACCGTGGTGACCCAGGACCCCGCCGACGTGCTCGCCACCAAGACCGGCCGCGCCGTCGTCTCCAACCCAGCCACCCAGGTGCTGTTGCGGCAGGCCCCGCAGGCGATCGACGCCGTGGCCGACGCGTTCGGACTCACCGACGGCGAGCGGGCCTTCCTGCTGTCCTGCCAACGCGGCGACGCGCTCCTCACGGCAGGATCAGCCCGGGCGGCCTTCCACAGCCACGCCTGCCCAGAAGAGCACGAGTTGATCGTCACGGGCTTCGAGGTCGACGATCCTGATCGGTGATCCCGATTGAGTCTGGGAAATTCCGCTCCGGAGGCGAGGAGAGTACATGCAGTTTAGGGAATTCCGGGCGCGTGAGCCGGCGTACTGGGCCCTCGGCGGGCGTTCTGGCGGAGCCGAGCAAACAACCGGTACCTGTGGTGCTCGGGCTGTGAAGGGGCGGTTGTGGAGATAGTCGTCGACCGCAGACCGATAGCCGTAGCTGGGCACTACCAATTTGCCCACAGAGATCGGGGACTGCCGTGGGAGTCGTTGACCGCTGCGTGGCTTGTGGAAGCGTCGGTCAGAAACCAGAAGGCGGCACGGATGTCCGAACCGTGGGGGACCCGGAACTGGAAGCTGCCCAGCCCACCGGGCGGCGGGCAACATGATCTCCGACACCCGGCGAGCGCGTGACCGAGGATCCTTGCGGCCCTACAGCGGACCGACGCGCCAGCCCTCCAGATCTGTGGGTGCGTTGATGTGATACGTACGCACGCCGAGATCCTCGCAGGTGTATATCCGGGATGGCGGGTACCCGATTTGGATCGTCCTGCGGCCCCAGGTCTGCGCCTCGAAGGTCACGTCATACGCCTGCACCCCGTAGTCCCCCCGGATCCCGGAGCGCGGCGGCACGGTAGCGGTCACCGACACCCCGACCGCCGTCGTCCGCGACCACTGGACGTTCGAGCCGACCGTCAGCTCCAGCTTCTTGAGCAGCGACGCCTTCATGCTCGCGCTGACCGAGACGCTGAACGTCTGCGACTGCTGTGAGGTGAACGTGACGCTCGCCGGGGTGTCCAGGTTGTTCACCGCGATCCTGGTGTCGCTGACATTGAAGGTAGGCGTCGAATTGAACGAGAGATAGTCGTAACTCTCCCAGACGGGCCGCTCCGGGGACGAAGGAACCCATTCCCAGTCCCGGGCGCCGAGTTCGATACAGAGCCCCGGGGAGGCGGCGGCCGGGGCGGCCTCCACCAGGACGACCAGCCCCGCCGAGGCCGCCACCGTGAGCGTCGACAGTACGGCCGACCGCCACCACTTCCGCCCAGGCGCGTACGTCCGAATCACCACCGCGTACCCCTTCTGGAACAGCCGGCGAAGTCAGGGCATTGAAGCTAACAGGCGGGTGGGTGCCGGCGAAAGCAGTCGATATGGCGGCCCGGACAGGGCGTGGATCCACGATCCGAGGTCAACCGTCCACCCCTGCCGAGCATTCAGTCCGGATCCACTCCTGCCGAGGATTTCGGCAATGCCGGCGCATGCCGCGAACGGTCCGGACGTGTGCGAACGGACCGGCCCGCGAGCCGTCCTTGAGGTTCCACCCCGGGACCGGACACCGGGGTTTCAAGCCGCGAGGGCGGTGGGTGGACGGTAGCAGGCACGGGCTTCGTAGAACTCGTCCGCTCGGGGCGGCGATCAGGTCGCCCGTTTCGCGGTCAGGCAGACGTTGCTGCCGGTCGGCCGCTGCGACGTTGGCGCGTATACGAGCGCCTATGGAGCCGAGGTGACGGGTACCTGCCTCACCGCCGCTGTGCCTGGTCGACAGCGCGAGGAACCTTGGGTTGTTCCGCCACCGGTGTGACCAGGAAACATTGGGCGCGAACAGAAGCAGGTGCGGGGCGAGCGCCGCAGTCACGCACATCGCGATGATCACCAGACCGGGG
The DNA here is from genome assembly GCF_039649625.1 of Plantactinospora sp. ZYX-F-223. Lineage (NCBI taxonomy): Bacteria > Bacillati > Actinomycetota > Actinomycetes > Micromonosporales > Micromonosporaceae > Plantactinospora > Plantactinospora sp. ZYX-F-223. The sequence goes on from NZ_JBDJAV010000062.1 coordinate 39,355, forward strand.
ATGACCATCCCGACAACGGGGCCAGGTGGTGCGTCGGTTACGGCGTCGACCGGTGTCGCATTCGCATGACTGGGTGGACATGGTCAGCTCGGCGCTGGAGTCGTCGCGTTAGGGCTGGCCAGCGTTGTGGATTTCGCTGGATGCAACAGGGTGACCGCCGCATGCACGCCGACCACTGGACCATTCGATGCAACCACGGTTACAGTAATCTCTGTTGCTTCCTGGAGGGTGGTGGTT
>NZ_JBDJAV010000063.1:0-39112 GCF_039649625.1 Plantactinospora sp. ZYX-F-223
CGCGCCAGGGCCAGCAGGCCGCGGTGGGTCTGCGCCGAGAGGGCGAACGGCACCGAGTCACCCTGATGGGTCGGTACCGGCGGCGGTACCCGATCGGTGGGCAGGGACAGCTCCTGGGGAGCGCCGGCGAGCGCGATCGTCCAGTAGGCCAACTGCTGCGCGAGCGGGCTCTCCGGGTCGTCCTCGTCGCCCAGCCACCGGTGCTGCCACAGTGCGTAGTCGGCGTACTGGACCGGCAGCGGCGCCCAGGTGGGCACCCCGCCGGCCCGCCGGGCCGCGTAGGCGTGCGCCAGGTCGCGACCGAACGGCCCGAGTGACCAGCCGTCCCCGGCCACGTGGTGCACGACCACGACGAGTACGTGTTCCCGCGGGCCGAGCACGAGCAGCGTGGCACGCAGCGGAAGGTCCGTGGTCAGGTCGAAGACCCGGTTGACCAGCCCCGCGACGGTGGTGGCGAGCTGCTCGTCGGTGCAGTCGCGCACGGCCAGCTCGGTGGCGGCCGCGCCCGGTGACAGGACCACCTGGCGGGGAAGGCCGTCGACCTCCGGCAGGACGGTACGCAGGCTCTCGTGCCGGGCCACCACGTCGGCCAGCGCCGCGGTCAGGGCGAGCCGGTCCAGGGCTCCGGTGAGGCGCAGCACCAGCGGGATGTTGTACGTGGCGTTCGGCCCTTCGAGCCGGTTGAGGAACCACAGCCGGCGCTGCGCGTAGGACAGCGGCACGACCTCGGGCCGCTCGGCGGCGGTCACCGCCGGACGGGCGCGGCCACGGGCGGCGTCGAGCCGCTCGGCGAGCGCGACCACCGTCGGCGAGTCGAAGATCGACCGGATCGACAGTTCCGCCCGGAACACCGAGCGGATCCGGCTGAGCAGTCGCATCGCCAGCAACGAGTGCCCGCCGAGGTCGAAGAAGTTCTCGTCGATGCCGACGTCGGCGACGCCGAGCAGCTCGGCGAAGAGGCCGCACAGGATCTCCTCCTGCGGGCTGCGCGGTCCACGCCGGTAGGCCCGCCCGGTGGCGACCGGCTCGGGCAGCGCCCGGCGGTCCAGTTTCCCGTTGGCGGTCAGCGGCAGCGCGTCGACCGGCATGACGACGGCCGGCACCAGATACTCGGGCAGCCGCTCGGCCAGGTACGTACGCAGCTGCTCGGGATCGGCCTCCGTCACCGCGTAGCCGACGAGCCGCTTCTCCCCCACCTGGTCCTCGTGTACGACCACCGCGGCGGCCGACACCGCCGGGTGCGAGGTGAGCACGGCCGACACCTCACCGGGCTCGATCCGGAACCCGCGCACCTTGACCTGGTCGTCGGTGCGGCCCAGGTATTCGACGGTCCCGTCGGCGCGGCGGCGCACCAGGTCGCCCGTGCGGTACATCCGTTCGCCGGACGTGAACGGGTCGGGGACGAACCGTTCGGCGGTCAGACCGGGTCGCCGCAGGTAGCCGCGGGCGAGACCCGTCCCGCCGATGTACAACTCACCGGCGACGCCGTCGGGCACCGGGTTGAGGAACGCGTCGAGTACGTAGGCGCCGGTGTTGGCCATCGGACGGCCGATCGGCACCGGTCCCGGGCCGGGCGTGACGCCGGGCGGGATCTGGTGGTCCAGGCAGCCGATGGTCGCCTCGGTGGGTCCGTAGTGGTTCACGACGGTGGCGTCCGGGTACCGCGCCCGCCACTGTCGCAGCAGCTCACCGGTGAGCGCCTCGCCGCCCAGCATCAGCGTCGCGGTGGGCGAGCACGCCTCCGGCAGCGTGGCCAGCAGCGGCAGGTGGCTCGGGGTGGCCTTGACGAAGGTGTACCGGCCGGTCGGCGCTACCGTGGTGTCGTCCAGGTCGGCCACGTGCAGGCAGCCGCCGGCGAGCAGCGAGCCGTAGAGCGTCGTGGCGACCAGGTCGAAGGCGATCGGTGAGTGCAGCAGGGTCACCCCGCCGATTCCCGGGTACGTCCGGGCCGCGCGCCGGGCGTAGTCCACCACCGAGCGGTGCTCCACCACGACGCCCTTGGGGTGCCCGGTCGAGCCGGAGGTGTAGATGACGTACGCGGCGTGCCGGTCGCTCGGCGGCCCGGCCGGCCAGGGCGCCTCGCCGCCGTCGGCGTCGTCAGCACCGAGGACCAGCGTGGGGACGTCGACCGTCCACCGGTCAGCCACCTCGTCGGTGGTGAGCAGCAGGCACGGCGCCGCCTCGGTGAGCACGGCCGCCGCCCGCTCGGCCGGCAGCGCGGCGTCCAGCGGCAGATAGGCGGCGCCACTGCGCAGCACCGCGAGTACGGCCACGACCTGCTCGGCCGAGCGGGGCACGGCCATGGCGACGACGCTCTCCGGTCCGGCTCCCCGGGCCACGAGGGCATGGGCCAGCCGCCCGGCCCGCTCGTCCAGTGTGGCGTACGTCAGGCTTCGAATGCCGCACACCACCGCCGGGGCGTCGGGGGTCCGCGCCACCTGGGCGGTGAACAGGTCGACGAGGGTCTCACCGGTGACCGGCTGCCGCGGGCCGGCCGCCGTCGCCAGCACGGCACTCCGCTCCTCGTCCGACAGCAGCGGCGCCGCCCCGATCCGGGTCGCCGGGTCGGCCACGAACGCGCGTAGGAGCCGCAGGTAACGCGCCAGCAGCAGCTCGACGGTGGCCCGGTCGAACAGGTCGGCGGCGTAGCTCGCCGCACCGTCGATGCCGAGCGGGGTGCCGTCCGGCGCCGCGCGCTCGACGGCGGTCAGCAACAAATCGAACTTCGCCATCTCCGGGTCGACCGGGTCGAGCTCGACCTCCAGACCGGCCAGCTCGAAGCTGGGCCGCGCCACGTTCTGGAGGATCAGCTTCACCTGCACCAGCGGATGGCGCGACAGGGTCCGGGCCGGGTTGAGCATCTCCACGAGGCGCTCGAACGGCAGGTCCTGGTGCTCGTAGGCGGCCAGGTCGGTCTCGCGGACCCGGGCCAGCAACTCGGTGAAGGCCGGGTCGCCGCCGGTGTCGGTGCGCAGGACGAGGGTGTTGACGAAGAACCCGATCAGGTCGTCGAGGGCCTCGTCGGTGCGGCCGGCGACCGATCCGCCGATCGGTACGTCGGTGCCCGCGCCGAGCCGAGTGAACAGCGCGGCGAGCGCCGCCTGCAACACCATGAAGACCGTCGTACCGGTCGACCGGGCGAGCGAGGCGACCTCGGCGTGCAGCGGCGCGTCGAGGGCGAAGCGGAGCAGCCCCGCCCGCTCCGACGGCACCGCCGGCCGGGGCCGGTCGACCGGCAGGGCCAGCTCCTCCGGCAGGTCCGCGAGGGCCTTCGTCCAGTACGCCATCTGCCGGGCGATCGGGCTCTCCGGGTCCTGCTCACTGCCGAGCCACTCGCGCTGCCAAAGCGCGTAGTCGGCGTACTGTGCCGGCAGCGGCGTCCACCGGGGGGCGACGCCGGATCGGCGCGCGGCGTACCCGGTGGAGAGGTCCCGGGCCAGCGGCCCGGCGGACCAGCCGTCCCCGGCGATGTGGTGCAGCACCAGGACGAAGACGTGCCGGTCGGTACCGGTGGCCAGCAGCCAGGCCCGCACCGGTGGTTCGGCGGTGAGGTCGAAGCCCGTGCCGGCCAGTTCCGCGACCTCGGCGGTGACCCGGTCCGGTGCACACTCGCGCACCGGCAGGTCCGGCACACCGGCGCCGGCCGGCAGCACCAGCTGCCGGGGCGCCCCGTCGACCTCGGGATAGAGCGTCCGCAGAATCTCGTGCCGGCCCACCAGGTCGGCGAGCGCGGCCCGCAGCGCGGCCCGGTCGAGGGCGCCGTCGAGCCGAACCACGAACGGGATGTTGTACGTGGCCTTGGCGCCTTCGAGCCGGTTGAGGAACCACAGCCGGCGCTGCGCGTACGACAGCGGCACCACGTCGGGGCGGGATCGGGCGGTCAGCACGGGCCGGGGCCGCTCGCGGGCCGTCGCGACCCGGCCGGCCAGGGCGGCGGCGGTCGGGGCGTCGAACAGCGCCCGCACCGGCAGCTCCACGCCCAGTACCTGCCGCAGCCGGCTCGTCACCCGGGTGGCCAGCAGGGAGTGCCCGCCCAGGTCGAAGAAGTTGTCGTCGGCGCCGACCCGGGATATCCCGAGGACATCGGCGAAGACTCCGGCGATGATCTCCTCCACCGGCCCGCGACCGGACCGCCCGCCGGTCCCGGCCACGACGGGCACCGGCAGTGCCGCCCGGTCGAGTTTGCCGTTGGCGGTCAACGGCAACGCGTCGAGCGTGACGAACACGCTCGGGACCATGTGCTCCGGCAGCACCCGCGACAGCTCGCCACGAACCTGTCCGTGGTCGGCCGGACCGATCAGGTAACCGGCCAGCCGGTCGCGGCCGTCGGCGTCGCGGACCACCGTCACCACGGCGTCGGTGACCTCCGGCAGCGCGCGCAGCTGGCTCTCCACCTCACCGAGCTCGACCCGCTGGCCACGGATCTTGACCTGGAAGTCGTCGCGGCCGAGGAACTCCAGCATGCCGTCGGCTCGGTAGCGGGCCCGATCGCCGGTGCGGTACAGCCGGTCGCCGGGCTGGGTGCCGAACGGGTCGGCGACGAACGTGCGCGCCGTGGTCACCGGGTCGCCGAGGTACCCCCGGCCCACGCCGGCACCGCCGACGTAGAGGTCGCCGGGGATCCCAGCGGGAAGGACGTCGAGGCTCGGCCCCAACACGTACAGCCGGGTGTTGCGGATCGCGGTGCCGATCGGCACCGGACCGTGCCCGTCCAGTGAGGTCGAGGTGAGCCGTGCGTGGGTGACGTCGTCCGCGCACTCGGTGGGACCGTATGCGTTGACCAGGTCGATCGCCGGATACCGGGCGAACCACCGGTCGCAGAGGTCGTGGGCGAGCTCCTCGCCGGTCACCATCAGCGCGCGCAGCGCCGGCAGTGCCGGCGCCGGGTCGCCGTCGTCCCAGGCGTCCAGCGCGACCCGCAGTACCGACGGGACGACCTCCAGCACCGTCACCGCCTCGTCGGCGGCGAGCCGGAACAGCGCGACCGGGTCGGCCACGGTGTCCTGGTCCGGAACGCGGACCCGGCCGCCGACGACCAGCGGCGCGAGCATCTGCCAGATCGAGATGTCGAAGGTGAGCGGGGCGTTCTGGACCACGATGTCGCGGCCGGTCAGCCCGAGCTCGTCGAGCTTCGCCTCCAGGTGGTTGGCCATGCCGGCCCGATGCACCATCGCACCCTTGGGGCGGCCGGTGGAACCGGAGGTGAACAGGACGTAGGCGAGACCGGAACCGTGCCGAGGCGGTGGCTCCGTGAGGCCACCGGCGTGCTGACCGTCGAGGGGCAGCACCCGGACGTCGCACCCGGACAGTGCCACCACACGGTCGGCGTACTCGCGCAGCGCCGGGTCGGTGAGTACCACCCGGGCGCCGGTGTCGGCGAGCAGGGCGGCGTTGCGGGCCTCGGGCGCGGCCGGGTCGAGCGGCACGTACGCGGCGCCCGCGCCGAGGGCGCCGAGCAGTGCGGTGATCACGCTGGTGCCGCGTGGCGCGAGGACCGCGACCCGCCCCTCCACCGGAGTGTCGACGGCCAGCAACTGTCCGGTCACCGCCTCGGCCCGGTGTACCAGGTCGCGGTAGGTCACCGGTCCCGCCGCGTCCTCCACCGCCACCGCGTCCGGCCTGTTCCGCGCCTGCGCGCGCACCGCCTCCACCACGTCGGTGAGTTCGGCCGGGCGGCTGGTGTCGTTCCAGGTGTGCACCAGGCGCTCGCGCTCGGTCGGCGTCAGGAGCGACAGCGCGCCGATCGGCTGGTCCGGTGTGGCCGCCGCGGCGGCGAGCAACCGCACCAGCCGGTCGGCGAGTGCCTCGGCCGTGGCGGGTTCGAACAGGTCGAGGCTGTACTCGACGCCGATCGTGACCCCGCCCTCGGGCCGCTCCCGCGCGTTCAGGGACAGGTCGTACTTGGCCACGCCGGCCTCGACCACCGACACCTCGGCGGTGACACCCGGCAGCTCCGGAGCCGCCGCCGAGGAGCTGTCCAGGGCGAGCATGACCCGGAACAGCGGGTGCCCACCGGCCACCCGGGTCGGGTTGAGTACGCCGACGAGCGTCTCGAACGGCAGCCGCTGGTGCGCCAGGGCCTCCCTGCCGGTGTCGCGGACCCGCCGGAGCAGCTCGCGGAACGTCGGGTTGCCCGCGGTTCCCATCCGCAGCACCACCGTGTTGACGAAGAGCCCGACCAGGCCGGTGACGGCGTCCTCCGTACGCCCGGCGACCGGGATGCCGACGGGGATGTCGGTGCCGGCACCGAGGCGGGTCAGCAGCGTCGCGAGACCGGCCTGCAACACCATGAACAGGGTGGCCCCTTCGCCCCGGCCCAGGGCGAGCAGGTCCCGGTGCGTCGCCGGGTCCAGGCAGACCATCGCGGTGGCGGCGCGGCCGGTGGGTTCGGCCGGCACCGTACGGGCACCAGGCAGGTCGATCTGCTCCGGCAGCCCGGCGAGGGCCCTGCGCCAGTAGTCGGCCTCGCGGGATGCGAGACTGGCCGGGTCGGCCACGTCGCCGAGGATCTCGTGGTGCCAGGCGGCGAAGTCGACGTAGCGCACCGGAAGCGGCGGCCAGGACGGCAGGGTGTTGCTCACCCGGGCCCGGTAGGCGTGCGCCAGGTCGGCGACGAAGGGCCGGATCGACCCGGCATCGGCGGCGATGTGGTGCAGCAGCACCATCAGCACGTGGTCGTCGTCGGCGACCGTGAACAGGCGCAGTCGCAGCGGCGGCTCCGTCGCCAGGTCGAAGGGATGGGCGGCGGCCTCGGCCAGGGTGACGGTCAGCTCGCCGTCCGGCACGGGCACCGGCTCGGGCAGCGCGACCGCGGAGGCCGGCAACACCCGCATCCGCGGCTCGCCACCGTCGTCGGAAAAGATCGTCCGCAGCGGCTCGTGTCGCTCGGCCACGTCGGTGAGCGCGGCGCGCAGGGCGGCGACGTCGAGCCCGCCGCGGAACCGCAGCAGCAGCGGGATGTTGTACGCGGCGCTCGGCCCGTCAAGCTGGTAGATGAACCACAGCCGTCGTTGCGCGGACGAGACGACACCGGCACCGCGCAGAGGCGCGACCGGCTGCCGAGCGGGCCGGTCGCCCAGACGCGCGGCGAGTCGGCGTACGGTCGGCGCGTTGAACACCGCCTCGATGCCGAGATCGGCACCGAACTCCTCGTTGATCCGCCGGACCAGCCGCGCGGCGAGCAACGAGTGGCCGCCGAGCCGGAAGAAGTCGCCGTCGACGCCGACCTCGGGCACCTGGAGCACGTCGGCGAAAACCGCGCACAGCGCCGCCTCCCGCTCCGTGCCGGCGGTGGCCGCCGTCGAGGCCGGGCGGTCCGCGTACGGCGCCGGAAGGGCCTGGCGATCGATCTTCCCGCTCGGTGTCAGCGGGAAGCTGTCCAATTGCACGAGTACGGCCGGGACGAGATGGGCGGGAAGTTCCTCGACGAGTGCGTTGCGCAGCGCGTCGGTGTCCAGCGAACGGCCGTCGGCGGCGCGCAGGTAACCGACGAGACGCGGGTCGGCGCTGCCCGGCCAGAGCGCGACGACGGCCTGCCCGACCCCGTCCAGCCGGCTCAGGGCCGCCTCGACCTCGCCGAGCTCGATCCGGTGGCCGCGCACCTTGACCTGGTCGTCGACCCGGCCGAGGAATTCCAGGGCCCCGTCGGGGCGCCACTGCGCCAGGTCGCCGGTCCGGTACATCCGCGCGCCTGGACCCACCTTGCCCGCAGCGGAGTCGTCTTCCGCCGTCGTCGCGAACGGGTCGGCGACGAAACGCTCCGCGGTCAGCCCGTGGCGCCCCAGGTAACCGCGGGCCAGGCCGATGCCGCTCACGTACAGCTCGCCGGGGACGCCGTCGGGCACCGGCCGCAGCCGGGCGTCCAGGACGTACACCCCGGCGTTCCAGATCGGGGTGCCGATCGGCGCGTCGGTGCACATCGGCACGCTCATCGTGGCGCAGACCGTGGTCTCGGTCGGGCCGTACCCGTTGACCATGCGCCGCCCGGGTGCCCAGCGCGCGACCAGGTCCGGCGGGCACGCCTCCCCCGCGACCAGGATGGTGACGCGGCCGGGGACCTCCGCCGGGCGCATCACGGTCAGCGCCGACGGCGGCAGGATGACGTGCGTGATGCCGCCGTCGGCGAGCAGGGACGTCAACGGTTCGCCCGGCCGCAGCCGCTCCTGCGGCGCCAGGACGAACGTCGCCCCGGTCAGCAGGCCCATGCACATCTCGGGTACGACCGCGTCGAAGCTCGGCGAGGCGAACTGGAGCACCCGGTCGCAGGGCGTGACGACCAGGCGCTCGACAAACGCGCCGGCCAGGCTGGCGAGACCGGCGTGCGGGACGACCACGCCCTTGGGCAGGCCGGTGGAGCCGGAGGTGTAGATGACGTACGCCGGGTGCGCGACGTCGGGCGGCGTGGGTGCCGGGACGCCGGGCGCGGTGGCGAGCAGGTCGTCGGTGAGCGCCAGGTGCGGCACGCCGACCCGGTGGGCCAGGTCGCCCACCGGAGCGGTGGTGGCGCCGGCGGTGACGACCGCGACGGGTTTCGCGTCGCGGAACAGGTACTGGATCCGCGCCGCCGGGTACTGCGGGTCGATCGGCAGGTAGGCGGCGCCGGCTCTCATCACGCCGAGGACCGCGACGACGAACTCCGCCGACCGGGGCGTGACGACGGCGACGACATCCTCGGCACCGATGCCCCTGGCGGCCAGCACGCCGGCGAGACGCTCGGCACGCTCGGCAAGCTGCCGATAGGTCAGCCGGGTGCCTTCGTACTCGACCGCGGGCTGGTCGCCGAACCTCTCCACCGCCTCCGCGAAGAGCTCGGGAAACGTCCGCGGTGGCGCGGGGCGGCGGGTGCGGTTGCGACTCACGAGGATCTCGTGCCGCTCGGCCTCGTCGAGCAGCGGCACGTCACCGACGACCGTGCCGTGCTGCTCGGGGTCGGCGACGGCGGCCGCGAACCGCTCCAGGAAACCGATCAGTTGCCGGTGCCGGACCGCGAGCATGGGCTCGTCGTACAGCGTCGGGTTGGCGTCGCACTCGACCTCGAGCGGGCGCCCGTCGTCGCGGTCGTAGACGGTGACGACCAGGTCCTCGATGAGCCGCCGGGACATGTTGTACGCCGTGCTGGTGGCCGCACCGAAGCGCAGCGCCGGCCCGAGCGGGATGACGTTGACCATCGGCCCGAAGTACCGGTGGTGCCCGGTGGGCAGCGCCAGCTCGCGGCGCAGCTCCTCACCGCGGAAGCGCTGGCGCTCCAGCACCTCGCGGATGCGGATCCGGGCCTGTGCGACAAGGTCCGCCACCCCCGTCGACGGAGTGATCTCCAGTCGTAGCGGCAGAACGTTCGCGAGCATGCCCGGCGTGGTACGGGCGGCACCAGCACGCCGCACGGCCACCGGAAATCCCAGCACCACGCTGCGGGTGCCGGTGAGCCGGTGCAGGTAGGCGCCGATGGCCGCGATCACGATGCGGGCGGCGCCGACACCGGCCGTCTCTGCCGCCCGGTCCAGAGCGGCCTGCCCCGACGTGGAGAGCCGGCCGCGTCGACGCACGGACTCGGCCGATCGACGCAGCTTGCGCGAGGTCATCGCCAGCGGCGGCGGTGTGTCTGCGAGTCGCTCCAACCAGAACCTGCGGTCGTCCTGGTAGGCGTCGGAGGACTCGTACTCCTGCTGTTCGCGGTGCAGATCGAGCACCGAGTGGAACGGTGAGGGCGGTACCGGCCGCCCCTGCACGAGCGCGGTGTAGACCTCCGCGACCCGTCGTTCGAGCAGCGCGCCGCCGGCGCCGTCGATGAGGATGTGGTGGTAGGCGTGGTACCAGAACCACCGGTCAGGCGCGACCGCGAACAGTGCCTGCGTGAACAGCGGCCCACGGGTGAGGTCGACCGGCCGGGTCAGGTCGGCGCGCATCCACTCCTCGGCCGCCGCGCGCGGGTCGGCGGCGCTGCTCACGTCGATCTGGTGAAGCGACCACTGTGGACAGCTTCCGACCGATTGTCGCGGCCCGTCGGAGGTCTCGGTGAACCGCACGTGCAGCGCGTCCGCCTCGCTCACCACGGTGCGCAGCGCTCTCTCGAAGACCTCGGGGTCCACGGCGCCGTGTATTTCCAGGTACTCGCTGGCCCGGTAGATTGCGCTCTCCGGCTCCAGACGCTGGGCGAACCAGATCCCGGACTGGGCCGAGGACAGTGGAAGGCCGGTCGCCGGCCGGCCGGCTGCCGCCGACTCCTCTATACGAAGCACCGGTCTACCCCCGTAAATCCGTGAACCGCAGGTAATTGCCATACGCAGACGGGCAGGGCAAGGTCCCCCGACCCGCGAAGGCCGGGGCTACTGAGGAATTTGGTTGGCGAGCGGAAAATTCATCAGCCGGTCACATAGTCGGCCGGCAATGCGCGCAAAGAATGCAGGATCGGTGGAAGGAACCCGCAAGAGAAAGGTCTGACATGCAGACCTGGCTAATCACACCATGAAGACCTGACGCCGGTTGCGGACGACGCCATGCCCAGCGGACAGCGCGTTAGGCGCCGGCCACACGGCACGCCAACACAGAGTCTGCGCAGGTCAGAATGGCTCGGCAACGGGTCTGTCGCACCGGAGGCGCACCGGGTGCGCGTTGGTGGCGACGACGGCGACAGGAGACGAAAGGCCAGACGCGGGCCCCTGGGGCGCACACCAGTCCGCCACAGCCATGTTGATCACGTACAATGTTTCCCCCGTTTCGTTCTGCCTGGTAGGCGGCCAGATGGTGGCGATGGTGCGAAGGCCGCCGGCATACTCTGTAGAGCAGTAAAACCGACTTCACTGTGAAGCGTCAAGGCCCGACACCGCGTCAGAACGCAGTCATTTCGACAACTCACCTAGACATCCGTCCATGCTTGACGCAGACCCGAGGCGCACCTAGTGTTGTGCTCACATACATCCTCCTGCGTCCGTGGCGCCATCGGCTGTTGCGGCTCGTAAAGCGTGGCGCCCCGCAGGATTACCGGTGTTTCGGCTCGCTTCGCATTTCATCATCCACATCGGATGGTCCATCCGGCTGACCGGCGACGGCATTCCGTCCTGCTCCGCCCGCTGCGGTCTGTGACACCGCTCCCACATCGTGACGCCCTCCCGGACAGGGCTTGAGGAGGATCAGTGCAGAACGAAACAGCATCCGATCTGCTTGCGCGGCACGCCGTCGACACCGAGCGCGGCTTCCTGCCGATCGACGACCCGGTGAGGCGGCTCCCGGACGCCTATCAGGCCTGGGAGGACATGGCCGTCGAACTCCCGAAGGTGCTGAGCGCCGGCCGGGTGCACGAGTGGATCGAACGGCTGCCCCAGCTCGACGTCGCCGACCTCGACCGCAACGAGCTCGACCGGGCGATGCTCCTGCTCTCGTACTTCGGGCACGCCTACGTCTTCGGCGGCGAGGAGCCGCGCAACCGCCTGCCGGCCTGCGTGGCCAAACCGTGGTACGAAACCGCCACGAAGCTGGGCCGCCCGCCGGTGCTGTCCTACGCCTCGCACGCGCTCTACAACTGGCGCCGGCTGGACCCGGACGGCCCGATCGCACTCGGCAATATCGTGCGGCTGGAGAACTTCCGCGGCGGGGTCGACGAGGACTGGTTCGTCCTGGTGCACGTGGCGATCGAGTCGTCGGCGGGCCCGGGCATCTGCGCGGCCGCGCTGGCGCAGGACGCGGCGGCGGCCGGTGACGTGGCAGCCGTCGCCAGGCACCTCGACACGGTCGGCGAGACGCTGGAGAACATGATCGCCATCCTGCGGCGGATGCCGGAGAAGTGCGACCCGTACGTCTACTACCACCGGGTACGCCAGTTCATCTTCGGCTGGATGGACAACCCCGGACTGCCCGACGGCGTGGTGTACGAAGGCGTCACCGCCTACGGCGACCAGGGGCAGAAGTTCCGTGGCGAGACCGGCGCGCAGAGTTCCATCATCCCGGCGTTCGACGCGGTGCTGGGCATGGACTACAGCCAGGACACCCTCGGCGCGCACCTGATCCAGCTCCGCGACTACATGCCGCCGGCCCACCGTGCCCTGATCGAGGAGTTCGGCCGGCGGACGTCGGTGCGGGACTTCGTCCTGGACCATGCCGACGACGCGGCGCTCGTGGCCGCCTACGACCGCTGCATCGAGGGGACCACCGAATTCCGCCGCCAGCACATGGAGTACGCGGGAACGTACATCCGTGGCCAGCAGCAGAACTCGTCGGCCAACCCGGTCGAGACCGGCACCGGAGGCACACCGTTCATGCGCTACCTGGCCCAGCACGTCAAGGACGCGCACCAGTACCTCGTCGGCCCGTCGGCGAACTGACCGCCCTCCATCGGACAACTACTGACCGGAGCCATCACATGGTCCCTACAACCCGTGTCGACGTCCGAACCACTCCGGACACGGCAGCGGCCGCCGGCCGATGCGCGAGCGCCGCCGACGGCCTGACCGTGCCGGCGCTGGTGCACCGCAACGCCGACGCGTTCGGTGACCTTCCCGCGCTCAGCTGCCTTGGGCGGGACGAGACCCTCACCTGGGCCGAGCTCTACCAGCGGGTGACGGTACTGGCCCGGGGCTTCTCCGCCCTGGGCGTGCAACCGGGTGACCGGCTGCTGCTGATGATGGGCAACCGGCCGGAGCACTGGCTGGCCGACCTCGCGGCCGTACACGCCGGTGCCGTGCCGTGCAGCGTCTACCCCACGTCGAGCCCGGAACAGCTGGGCTTCGTCGCCCGGCACAGCCGCGCTCGCGCCCTCGTCGTCGAGAACGCCGCCATGCTCGACAGGTGGCGGAACCTGCTGGGGGAGCTACCCGAACTGCGGCTGGTCGTCGTCGTGGACGCGCCGCCGGGCGACGACGGGGTCGTCGCCCTCGAGCAGGTCGCCGCGGCGGGAGACCGGGCACACCGAGCCGACCCCGGCGCGTTCCGGCGCGTGTGGAGCGCCATCCGGCCGGCGGACCCGGTGACGCTGCTCTACACCTCGGGAGCCACCGGTGATCCCAAGGGCGTGGCGCTGAGCCACCACAACGTCATCTACCAGGCTGCCGTGCTGGAGGAGGCGATCAGCGTCGCCGCACACCCGCACACCGTCGCCTACCTTCCACTGGCGCACATCGCCGAGCGGATGCTCGGCATCTACCAGCCCGTCTACCGCGGCGCCCACGTCACCGCCTGCCCCGATCCGTCGCAGCTCACCGCCGCGCTGCAAGCGGTCCGTCCGGTCCAGTTCTTCGGTGTACCGAGGGTGTGGGAGAAGATTGCCGCCGTCGTGCAGGCGCAACTGGCAGCGGCCGAGGCCCCGATCCGCTCGGCGTACGAAACCGCGAGCGCCGCCGCCCGGACGGCCTTCGAGCATCGGGCCGCCGGCCGCCCCGTACCGCCCGACCTGGCCGCACAACTGGCGACCTTCGACGCGAAGGTGCTCCGCCCGATCCGTGCCAAGCTCGGCCTGGACCGGCTGGAATGGGCCAGCAGCGGTGCCGCGCCAATTCCGGTCGACATACTGTTCACGCTTGCCGGGCTGGGCATCGACGTGCTCGAGGTCTGGGGCATGACCGAGACCACCGCGACCGTGACGGTCAACCTTCCCGAAGCCTTCTGCCCCGGCACCGTCGGGCGGCCCAACCCGGGCATGGATCTGCGCCTGGCCGCCGACGGCGAGATCCTCGTACGCGGTCCGCTGGTCTGCCTCGGCTACCTCGGCGCGGACGGGGAGGTGGAGCCGGTGACAGATGCCGACGGCTGGTTCGCTACCGGCGACGTGGGGACTCTGGACGACGAGGGCTACCTCACCATCACCGACCGCAAAAAGGAACTGATCATCACCTCCACCGGCAAGAACGTCCCGCCGACCCGGGTGGAGAACCTGCTGCGCCTGCATCCGCTCGTCGGGCACGCCATGGCGGTCGGCGACCGCCGCTCGCACATCACCGCCCTCGTCGCCCTCGATCCCGAGTCCCTCGCCGCCTGGGCCGTCCGGCACGACGCCGACCCGTCGGACGTCGCCACCCTGTCGAAGGACGAGAGGGTCCTGGCCGAAATAGCTGCGGCGGTCGCCGCGGCGAACGCGAAGCTCGCCCGCCCGGAGCAGGTCAAGGCCTTCAGAGTTCTCCCTTCCCCCTGGACCCCCGAGTCCGGCGAGCTCACCCCTACCCACAAACTTCGCCGCCGCGTCATCGCCGACCGCTACGACACGGAGATCGCGGCGCTCTATGCCGACAGCCGGTGAAGGGTACGAGGCCGTCGTCCTCGCCCGGTCGCGTCTGTCGATGAGATGCGGGCCCTGGTCCTGACGGGTGGCGCGCTGAAAGCCTCCGCCACCCCGGGCCAGCCGTACTGACTCGGACATTTTCCGAATAGCCCAGGCACCGGCGCCCCCGACGAGGATCTGTCGGGGGCGCCGGGGGCTGTCAGGCGTCGCAGTCGACGGACTCGTACCGGTATATGACCGGCCAGCCCGGGGTCGCCACCTTGTAGATGTCGATGCGGTGGCCGTCATCGTCGATGTAGGAGCGCTCGTACGTCACCGGCCAGGCGGGAGAGCCGACGGGGACGTCCGGGTGCTCGGGACAGTAGGGTCCGACGCTGCTCGACGGTGCGGCGGCGGCGCTGCCCGCCGCGAAGGCGGAGCCACCCCCGCTGAGAGCGACCGCGGTCAGCAGGACCGCCGTGACCGCACCGGTGACGTACCTCTTGGTTAGTCGTGACCTCGTCATCAAAATCCCTTTCCTAGTTGCCTTCCGGCCGGGCATTCCGCTGAGACCGGAACCGCCTGAGACCGTCCCGTCAGCGGTGGCCCGCCAGGCTGTCGACAGAACCCCGGCCAGGGGTGCCGAACGTGCGACTACGCATTACCGCACGTCGTCTCGGATTGCGTCGGCGCTCCACGGTATTCGCGTCGAAAACCGCTGGTCGAATCCGGCAGGACGCCCGCTACTCGGCGAGTTTCCAGCCTCTCTCGTCGTCCACCAGCGACCCGGTCACGAACACTGTCCGAGAGAACCTCGCCCGCCCGAATCAATTCACGGACGGAGAGCCCCGACGAGGGCTCGTCCAGTTCGGCCTGCTAGCACCTGGAGGAACCCGAGGGGCAGAGCATTTACCCGTGCGAGGGAGCACCCCACGAGCACCACAATGGTGGAGTGGGGCAGGGATCCGGCAGGTCCGATGCCACCCGCACCTGGGAGGTCGCGCCCGACCCGGCGGCAGCGAAATCACCATCCGAGGCAGGACTTTGCACTGCCGCCCCGATCGCTACGGCGAGAACCGCCATACTGGCTCCCTGCCAGCAACTCTGACCATAGATTCTCCTTTCTCACTTACTGCTCCGGACGAAGACGACGCTATCAGATCTATCGGGCTAAGTCGATATAAAAACATGATTGGTAGCTTTTCGGGCGGAACACCGGGGACTGAGGCCAGGTAGGCATCGAAGGACTCCGCCAGGGTCAGCTCCAAGCGTCCGACCACGACGATCCAGTACCGTGAGCCGGTCCAGCTCCCCGGAACGCCACCGCCGCCATCAGCGCGTCACGACGCGGGACACCGAGATCTACCGCATGGTCATCAGGTCGACAGGCAACAGGACCCGCCATCTACGACAGGAATCGACTGACGCCGCGCGGATTTCGCCGGCTCATGGCCGCTGATTGCGGACGATTGCCGTACGAATCGGTTCCGCGCCGCTCAGCACGGGTGGACAGGATGCGGCGGCCTGGACGCGATGAACATGAAGACGGCGAGCGGCTGTTCGGCCGAGCCCGCCATTCGATCAGATCGCTGATCCTAGGCAGTCGTCTGACACAACGAGGGCAGATCCGCAGGAAGGTGACCACGGACAGGCCAGACAATGTGACGACGGGACGACGTCGACGGTTTTCCGGCAACGCCTGGGCACGACTCACCCGAGATCTCGCGATGCATTATTTCCCCCGTTCGCCGATCGAAGCCGGCAGACTGGCAGCAGTCACCTGCTGACAACCCATGATCAAAAATCGACCCTTGCACAGTAACCAGTCAAGAGAGACGGTACGGGATGCTCGCGACAGTTGTAAAGACGTCGATGACCACCAGCCTTCGGAGCGTGTTTGAGATAGACGCCAGTCGGGGTGGTCGAAGGACGTGACGCTGTTACCGCGAGGCTGCCCGGCCATGCGTGAACCGATGGAGCATCTGGATTGGCCACCACCCGGAGGGTCACGATTTCCACGGGCAGTCGCTAACGCCGCCGGATGTGCCCTGGTCGGTCAGTAGAATGAACCCTCTTCAACCTGGACCGCGCGGCGGTCACGCACCGCGTCCGACCTTGCGGTCCGCCGGACCACAAGGGGAGGTTGAAAAAGGTTCACTTTTCGTCGCCGTGATGACCAACGGCCAAGCGCCGCGCAGTACCGCGCAGTCCGTCGTCCGTCGCCCCCCATCGGGAAGCGGTCGAACTCGTACCGGCACACAACCCACACGCCCGGCATCCTGAGGCACGCGGCCCGGCAATGGCTCACTACACGAGAACCGGGTGCGCGAGAGACGAGGGTGACGATGGCTTTTCGTCGTTGCGGGGCGCTGTCGCAGTCGGGCAGACATCGGGGCGAATTCTTCTGCAGGATCGAGATGCGAGCGCCAGGCCTTGCCGGTTCCGTTGACCTACGTTTCCAGCACTGGGTCGCCGACACAACACGCCATCGCCGCGCGCTCGTCGATGTTGGCGCGTCGCCTGCCTGGCTGGACCGCACCCTGCCGCAGGGCGGCTCGCAAAGATCGGGTGAGCCGCAGTGAATTCGAGTTGGCTTCTCCTGTTGCTGGTCATCATGAGGCTGCCAGCCCTTATCGACGCATCCGCTCGCGCCCTGGCCATCGCCGTCGCACTCCTGTGTCCAGACAAGGCCCGACGCGCCGAGGCTCGTCATGTCATGCGGACGATCGCCGAGCCGGCGCGGCGCGCTCTGCCACGCCGCAGTCGAAAAAGCCCTGACCTTCACCCCAGCCGGCGTACCTGCCGCCGTAACACGGCGACCTGATGCCGCAGCACAGCAACCTCGATCGCGTTGGCGTGCCCACTGCTGACCAACAGGATGATCCGGCATCGACCCAGCGCCCCAGCGCACCGCCACCACCTGGGCGACGTTCCTGCGTTCGCAGGCGCGGGCCATCATCGCTGCCGACTTCTTCGAGACGACGACGTTGACCGGGGCCAGGCTGTACGGTCTCGCGGTCATCGACCACGCCACCCGCCGGGTCCGGATCCTGGGCGCCACCGCTCATCCGACCGCCGACTGGGTGGCCCAGGCGGCCCGGACCTGGTGATGGACCTTGAGGACGCCGGATCCCGAGTGAGATACCTCATCCGGGACCGAGACGGCAAGTACCCGGCCATGTTCGACGCGATCCTCGCCGACGCGGCAATCAGCGTCGTGCTCAGCGGGGTACGGATACCACGTATGAACTCGATGATGGAACGTTGGATCCAAGCCTGCCGCCACGAACTGCTCGACCGGACCCTGATCTGGAACCAGACACACCTGTTACACGCACTCCGCGAGTACGAACGCCACCACAACCGGCATCGGCCGCATCGCGGCATCGCGAACGCCCGACCGCTGCGTCCGCTGCCCGAACCGGTCACCGATCCCGCCGCGCTGACACACCTGAACGTCCAACGACACGATCGACTCGACGGCCTCCTCCACGAATACCAAAACGCGCTTGACCAGCGCGGACGGAATTTTCGGCACCCGCAGCGACCAACACCGATCTTCAGCTCGGAACGGGCCGCCCGCCAGAGGCGACAGTGACCAACCCACAGAACAAACGGCGCCACGGCGACGGCATCACCCAGCCTCCCGTCCGGTGACGAGCTGCCCTGCGAGCACCTCAGACTTGACCGGGCGGCTGCGGCGCAGTGACCGTGCGCCGACGCGCTGCGCGGGTTCGGCGCCGATCCGCGCTTGACACCATGGGCGTTGGCGTATCCCGCGACGAGCGGTGGTGAGCCGACCAGGCTTCCCGGTGCACCAGGTCACAGCCTGCCGACCAGCAGGATCGCCGCTGCGATGTGATGCGCACCAACGGCAGCGAGGGTCAGATGCCCGGCGGGTTCAGAGCGGTCGCTGAGTCTCGGATTACCAGTTCGGGTTCGGGGTCGGTGATGACACCGCCCGCGCCCGGCCGTCCTGCGATCAGGTCGTAAAGCGCCTCGACGCCGGCCCAGCCGAGTTGGTACATGGGCATCCGGACCGCGGTCACGGCCGGGCGCAGGTGTTGCATCAGGTCGACGTCGTGGATGCCGATCACCGACAGCTGGTCGGGGATGGCGATGCCGAGGTCGTGTGCGGCGGCCAGGACCCCGACCGCGCTCATGATGTTGTTGACGACGATGGCGGTGGGTGCGGTTGCCGCCTGCATGGCCTGCCGGAGCCCGTCGACGCCGGCCTGCTCGCCGAACCCGGTGGCCAGGTGTGGGGCCGGTGCCAGTCCAGCGGAGTCCATCGCCTGCTGGTAGCCCAGGTAGCGCTGCTGGGAGATGTATCCCGATCCCCCGATGAAGACGATGTGGCGGTGGCGGAGGTTGACCAGGAACCGGGTCGCGATCTCGCCTGCGCGGCGATCGTCGATGTCGATCCAGGGATGGTCAGGTGCGTGTTCCAGGATGAGGATCGGCTTGGGGTGGGAGCGGAGTTCGGCCATTACGTCGTCGTCCAGCAGCCCTTCGCCGCGGATCAGGATGCCGTCGACCGTGCCCTGGCTGAGTAGTCGGGTCAGGAACTGGCTGCCGGAGCGCATCGTCTCGGCATCGCCCAGCAGGACCGTCGCGCCGTGCTCCGCCGCCGCCTCGTAGACGCCTTGCCGCAGGGGTCCGTAGACCGGGTTGTCGAGCTTGTTGAGGATCATCGCGATCATGCCGGTGTGGTTGAGTCGAAGCGAGCGCGCCGCATGGTTCGGCTGGTAGCCCAGTTGCTGCATCGCCCGGAGCACCCGGGTGCGGGTGGATTCCCTCATCCGGGTGTGGCTCGTGCCGTTGACCACCGCCGACACCACCGCGAGCGACACCCCAGCAGCTCGTGCGACGTCACGTTGCGTTGCCACGTTGCAAGCCTCCTCGGATCTTGACGTAACGTCTAACCAAGCTCTACGTTGAATTAACGATACGTCACCGAAGGAGCATGCATGACATCGACCCGTCACACCGTCCTCCTGCGGTCGTCCTGGGCGACGGTGAACATCGGCGACGTGGCTCACTCCCCTGGTGTCGTGCGGGCGTTCCAGCGGTTCGCCCCGGAGGTCGAGGTCATCCTCTGGCCGGTGCGGCTGGAGGAGCGCGAGCGATCCATGCTGCGACACGCGTTGCCCGATCTGCGCGTCGTTGACGGCACTCTCGGCGGCGACGGGCCGAGCACCCCGGAGTTGGCCGCCGCCATCGACGGCGCGGACGTCCTGATGCACGGATCGGGTGCCGACGCCTTCCAGAGCACCGAGATCGACTGGTGGCGCCGGCACGTGGGCCGCCCGTACGGGTACTTCGGGGTCACCGTGGATCCGCTGTGCCCACCGACCGTGGCGACGTTGCCGGAGCTGGCCCAGATGGTCGATCTGCTCCCACCGTCCTACCTTGACGACGACGTCAAGGACCGCCTCGACGGCGCCGACTTCGTCTACTGCCGCGAAACGTTGACCCTCGCGACCCTGCGCAGCCAGAAGATAACCAGGCCCGACCTCGCCTTCGGGCCGGATGGCACGTTCGCGTTCGACCACACCGACGCCGTCGCGGCCGCCCGCCTGCTGGAGGGTTTCGGCCTGGAGCCTGGTCGGTTCGCCTGCTTCGTCCCGCGGCTGCGCTACGCCCCCTACGCGAAGATCTACGGCACGGATCCGACCCGCGAGCAGATGCGGCGCGACGCGGTCAACCGGGCAACCGTGACGCACGACCTGGCAGTGCTGGCGGCGGCGATCGAGACCTGGGTACGCGTCACCGGCCTGCCGGCCATCGTGGTGCCCGAGATGAGCTACGCCGTCGAGCTCGCGCACGAGCACCTTCCCAGCCTGATCAGTCCACAGACGCTCGGGCAGGTCCGGCTCCTGGACCGGTACTGGCCGCTGGAGGAGGCGACCGGCGTCTACGCCGTCTCGTCGCTGGTGGTCAGCATGGAGTGCCATTCGCCGATCCTGGCCGCACGGCACGCGATCCCGACCATCTACCTTCGACAGCCGACCGAGACGACCAAGTCCCAGATGTTCGCCGACCTCGGCGCCCCGGACCTGGTGATCGAGCTCGACCATCGCGCCGCGGCGACGGTGGTCGCGGCGGTCACCGACATCGCCACCGATCCGGCGCCCGCGGTTGCCCGGAGCAGGAGGGTCGCGGCGAACGCCGACGACGCGCTGCGGGCGGCGGTGCGGGCCTGCGTCGCGGGCCAACCCATCGGCTTGGGTACCTCGGTGGGGAGCGACGATGCATAGCCTGCGCAACCGTTGGCGGCGCGACCGGGTCCTGCTGCTGCTCGCGCTTCCCGGGGTCACGGCGCTGCTGCTGTTCCACTATCTGCCGCTTGGCGGGAACATCATCGCGTTCCAGGACTTCCAGCCGTTCCTGGGAATCTGGCACAGCCCGTACGTCGGGCTGGACAACTTCGAGCCCGTGCTTACCGGCGACCCGGTGTTCCTCAACGCGCTCGTCAACACGCTGATCATCACGCTGATCCAGGTCGTCTTCGTGTTCCCGCTGCCGATCTGCCTCGCGTTGATCCTGAACGCGACGATCAGCGAACGACTCAAACGCCTCACCCAGTCGATCCTCTACATGCCGCACTTCCTGTCCTGGGTGATCGTGGTCGCCCTGTTCCAGCAGATGTTCGGCAACGGCGGGATGCTCAACGGCTGGCTGCGCTCGGCCGACCTGTCGACATTCCACATCGTCGGCGTGCCCGAGTTGTTCAAGCTCATGATCACATCACAGGTGATCTGGAAGGACACCGGCTGGTCGACGATCATCTTCCTCGCCGCACTGTCCAGAGTGGATCCGGCGCAGATGGAAGCCGCGGTGGTGGACGGCGCCTCGGCGGTTCGCCGCCTGTGGCACGTGACCCTGCCGTCCATCCGCCCGGTGATCGTCCTGCTGCTGATCCTGCGGCTCGGTGACTCGCTGTCCGTCGGGTTCGAGCAGATCATCCTCCAGCAGGCCCAGGTCGGTGCCGGTGCCAGCGAGGTGCTCGACACATACGTTTACAACCACGGGATCGTCGGCGGGGACTGGGGCACCGCGGCCGCCGTGGGGCTGATCAAAGGCATTGTCGGTGTCGCGCTCGTGCTCGGCGCGAACCGGGCGGCCCACGCGCTGGGCGAGCAGGGGGTGTACACCAAGTGACGAGCGAACCTGTGTCGCCTGCGGTGTCCGTGGCGCGCCCCGCCAGCGGCGCGCGGCCGCGGCGGCCACGCTCGGGCCGTGGCCAGCGCCCGGCCTGGATGGGCGAGCCCAGCAGGCTGGGGATCGGTGCGCGGGGACTCGTGCTCGGCCTTGGCTGCCTGGCGGTGGTGGTTCCGTTCTGGGCCGTGCTGATGACCAGCATCGCCTCACCGGAGGAGATCAGCAGGGCGGGCGGCTTCGTGCTGTGGACGCGCGAACCGACGCTGGACGCCTACCGGGCCGTCCTCTCCGGCGGAATCGTCACCCGTGCCCTGATGGTGAGCGCCGGCATCACCGCGGTCGGCACGGCACTCAGCCTCGTCGCCACGATCGCTCTGGCGTACGCGCTGTCGCGGCCAGGTTCGTTGCTGCACAAGCCGATCCTACTGATGACGGTGTTCACTTTGCTGTTCAACCCGGGCATCATCCCGATGTACCTCACGGTCAAGCAGCTGGGCCTACTGGACAACTACCTGGCACTGATCCTGCCGGTGCTGGTGAACGCGTTCAACGTCATCGTCATGCGCGCGTTCTTCCTGGAAATCCCCGGCGAGCTGTTGGAAAGCGCCTTTATGGACGGTGCCGGGGAGGTGCGCATCCTGCTGCGGATCGTGCTGCCGCTGTCGAAGGCGGTCGTCTCCGTGATCGGACTGTTCTACGCGGTGGCGTACTGGAACGCGTTCTTCTCCGCCATGTTGTACCTACAGTCGCCGGAAAAGTGGCCGCTGCAACTGGTGCTGCGCACCTACGTCGTCAACGACACCCCGATCGGGTCCGACCAGCTCAGCTCCAACCTGGAGAATCTGCCACCGCAAATCTCGGTCCAGATGGCGATTCTTGTCATCTCCGTCCTGCCCATCCTGCTCGTCTACCCGTTCATCCAAAAGCACTTCGCCAAGGGACTGATGGTCGGCGCCGTCAAGGGCTGACCGGTCGTCCACACAATGTGGAAGGAGACGTCATGGCACCTACCCTTAGCCGCCGTCGGGTCCTGGCACTCGGCGCGGCAGCGGGGCTCGGCCCGCTGCTCGGGGCGTGCGGCGACGGCGGGTCGAGCTCGTCGAACGGCTCGACCGGGCCGGTCAAGCTGCCCACCTACAAGCCCGTCACCGCGGCCACGCCCGACCTGGCGGCCGAGCCGGCCGGGGTGTCGCCGGGATACTTCACATACCCGACCGCCCCCAGCGCCGCGTCGCAGCCGGTGCAGGGCGAGGCCGTCACGGCGCTGACGTACACGTACGACCCGATCGCCCCCGCGCTCGGCTCGAACCCCTACTGGCAGAACCTCAACGACAAACTCGGCACCGAGCTGAAGATGACGTACGTCGCGTCGGCGGACTACAAGAGCAAGGTCGCCACCACCATCGCCGGTGGCGATCTGCCGGACATGGTGGCTATCCAGGGCGTCGTCCAACAGATGCCGGCCATGCTGAAGGCGACATTCACCGACCTGACCGAGTACCTGTCCGGGGACGCGGTCCTTGCCTACCCGAACCTCGCCGGCCTGCCCACCGATGCCTGGCGCGGCACCGTCTACGACCAACGGATCTGGGGCATCCCGGTGCCGCGGGCACGGATCGGCACCGTGCTATACACCAGGGCCGACCTGCTTGCCAAGGCCGGACTCAGCCTCCAACCGACGTCGTGGGACGAGTTCAAGCAGATGGCGGCCGCGTTGACCGACGAGCGGGCCGGCCGGTGGGCGTTCGGGCAGATCCCGTTCAACACGATCCTGGAGATGAACGGGATCACCGGAAACTGGCCCGGCGGCGCCGGCGCCTGGCAGGCCAAGGACGGCGTCTTCACCCACGCCGGGACCACACCGCAGTTCACGCAGGCCCTCCAGGACACCGTCGAGCTGGTGAAGTCCGGGGTGATACATCCCGATCACGCGGGCGCGCCCAACACCAAGCGCAACCAGTGGATGCTGGCCGGCACGACCTCGTTCACCATCGGCCTGTACGCCGGGTGGGGCAAGTTCTACGGCCAGGCCAAAGACGTGCCCGGCTTCCGCCTGACCGGCATGCTCTCGCCCACCCGGGACGGCACGGGGACGCAGGTACGCACGCCCGGTCCGACGCTGTCCAGCTTCACCGCCATCGCCAAGACCGACGACGCCGACCGGATCAAGCAGATCCTCAAGGTCCTCAACTGGTTGTGCTCACCCTTCGGCAGCAGCGAGTACATGGCCCTGCGGTACGGCGTCGAGGGCCAGACGTTCAACCGCAACGGCTCCGACCCGACCCTCACCGAGGGCGGGCGCAGCCAGACATTCCTGCCCGTGCGGTACCTCGCCGAGGCATCGCCCGTCATCTACGAGCCCGGCAACCGCCAGGCCGTGCAGGACCAGTACGACCACCAGGTCGCCGGCGTCCCGCTCGCCGTCCCGGACCCGACCCTCGGGCTGTACTCGGAGACCGCCGCCAGCAAGGCGGCCAGCGAGCAGCAGGAACTGGACTCGGTCCTGCTGGAGATCCAGCTGGGCAACAAACCCGTCTCGGCGTGGCAGCCAGCCATCAAGCAGTTCATGGACCGGGTGGGCAACAAAATCAAGGCGGAGTACGAGGAGCAGGCGGGTCGCTGACGAGCCGGACACGGCGGCCGGTCCGGCGTACCCGTTCGGTTCGGCCGCCGAGCCGTGCCGTGCACCCACCCGGGTTGAGCAACACCAGCCGGGCCGCGAACTCCGCGGACTGTTTTCGGCGCTCCCGGGCGCGGTCGGAGGACTCAGCTAACACTCTCACGGGTAAGGGAGAAGACCATAGTGAGACGAAGCTATTTTCCCTGGTACACGAATCGCCGGACCCGTGCGGGTGCCGCTGCGGCGCTCGTGCTGGCTCTGGCGGCGACGGTCCTGTCGCCGGGCAGGGCCGCCGCGGCCGACATGTCGGATCTCGGCGAACTGCTCGACCTGACGCGTCCGGAACTCGCCGCGGTGGCGGCAAAGCTCGCCGCCGGTGATGAAGCGGGCGCCGCGGGCGAGCTCAAAGTGTTCTACGCGGGCCGCACCGACGTTCGGTACCTGGATCCGAGCGCGGACGCGGGCGGCGGCGACGCGAGCGCCGATGAGCTCGCGGCGGGGATCTTCCGGTTCGGCGCCGAGACCCGCGACTTCTACAACGACGCCGAGCAGCGGATCGACGTCGACTGGCAGGACGCCTGGGGTGGGACGCAGACCACCCCGGGCGGCGCGCAGACTTTGATGAGTGACCTCGCGTTCATGCCCAGACTGATCAGCGCTTACGCGTACGAGAGTGACCCGGTAAAGCGTGCGGCGTACGCGGCGGCGTGGATGGACATCTCGCTCGACTTCTTCGCCGACAATCAGAGCTGGCCACAGGGCCGCAACCTGTCGGCTGCCAAACGGCTTTCACAGCTGGTCAGTGCGTTTTCAGTGTTCCGGACCGACCCGGGCATCGACGCGAGTGATCTCGTGGCGTACCTGTCCGGCGTGCACGCCACGATGAAGTTCCTCACTGGCGTGATGCAGATACATGTCGGGAACAACTGGTACGTGTCCATGGCCCGCGCGGTCTACGCGGCAGCCGTATTTCTGCCCGAGTTCTCGGCATCGCCCGGCCGGGAGTGGTTCGCGGTGCGCTCGTTGGAGCGGTTCCTGCGCGCGCACGTGAAAGGCGACGGTGTGTACCGCGAGCCGGCGTTCAACTATCAGGCATACGTGGCGGATCTGCTCAACACCGTCATCAGACTAGCGGATGCCAACGGGCGGACTCTTCCTGATTCGATCGCCCAGGCGGCGGACTGGATCGCGGATGCGCTGTTCGCGACCCGTCAGCCGAATCTTGAGGTCGCGATGGTGGGCGACTCGCCGAACGCCGATGCGGGTGCGGCCGCCATCGGCAGAACCGGTGCACGCAACTCCTGGCCCGATTTCACCTGGGTCGCCTCCGGTCGAACGGAGGGGACCGCCCCGACGCTGCCGTCCACGGTGTTTCCGATCAGCTTCGCGGTACAGCGTTCCGGGTGGGACGCCGACGCGCGGTACATGCTGATCAACAACCAGAATTCCAGCTACACCGCCTCGCATCGGCATCCGGACGACCTCAGCCTGGTGATGGCGGCGTACGGGCGTCCGCTGATCGTCGACTCCGGAGTGGGGGACTACAGCGCGACTGCGACGAACGACTGGATGCGCCGCACCACCGAGGCGCACAACACCATCGAGGTCGACGGACTCCCGCAGACCGCCGGCGTCCCCCGCACGACGTCGCTGTGGCGCTCGAACGCGGGCCTCGACATCTACCGCGGTACGACGATGGGCTACCGGCCGGTCGTGCACGATCGCGCCGTCTACTTCGTCAAGCCCGGCTACTGGGTCGTCTCCGACGACCTCACCGGTGACACCGCCGCGCACGATTACCGGCAGCTCTGGCACTTCCCTGGTGATCCGGTCACCGTCAACCCGAATACGAAGGCCGCCACGGTCGGCTTTGACACCGTGCCCGGAGCCGCACCGGTTGCCGGCGTGCAGCTCGTCCCGGTGGCCCCGGCCGGCGCTGCGCTCACCCCCACTGTCCACGAGGACGGCGCCGTGCGCGTCGGCGATCAGGTACTCACGGACGTCGACTACCTGTCGTACGACTGGCGCGCCACCGGGTCGACGGGACTGGACACGGTGGTGGTTCCCGGCAAGGCCGGCGCGGCGCCCGCGGTGACGGCGAAGCGCATCGTTATGCCCGGGGTGGGTCACTCCGTGGCGACCGCGATGGAAATCGGCCTGCCGGACGCGACCGGACGCTTCTACCTTTCGCGGGAGGCGACTCCCTCGTCGAGGGCGTTCGGGGCCGCCACCACCAACGCCGAGACCGCTTACCTCGAGCGTGCTTCGGGCGGCGGGCTTACCCGGTACGCGTTGACCCGCGGGTCGTCGCTGGTCGACCACGGTGCCACCGTTATCGCCGCATCCGCGCCGGTTTCCGACGTCAGTGTGGAACTGCGAGGCGCGACCGCCCAGATCTCGCTTGGAGACCCGTTCACCGGCACGCTCTCCATCAACGCGCCCAACGTCAACGCGGTGACGGTGAACGACACCCCGACCGCGTTCACCCGCACGGGCGACCTCATCACCGTGTCGGCCCAGGCGTCGTTTTCCCCGACACCCGTGCTCAACGACGAGTTCGCCGATGCCAGCCTGGACCGCACCGTCTACGACTTCAACGGATCCCTTGACGACTGGACGCCGGTGCAGGGCACCTGGGCGCTAACCGGCACCGGTCCGGACACGCAGTTGGCACAGACCTCGACCGCGGACATTGTGTCGTTCGCGGCGCTGCAAGATGTACCGGATGACGTGGTTATGGCCGCGGACATCGTTCCTGGGGTACGCGGCCAGACGACGGCCCGTACCGGTCTCGCGTTCCGCTACCACGATTCCCGAAACTACTATCGGGCCGATGTACTCAACTCCTCGTCGGGGGCGACGCTGCAGCTCGTGAAGATATACAACGCGACGACCACGATTCTCGCGGAGACCGCACTGCCCGTCAGCGCCAACACCCCGCACAAGCTGATCGTTTCCGCGATCGGGAAGCATCTGACCGCCAAAGTCGGCGACACGTCGATCTCCGCGGACGACTCACAGCTGCCGACGGGTGGTGCCGCCGCCTTCACGCATCGGCGGGCCGCGACCTTCGACAACATCGTGATCAGGGAAGGGATCGATCAGGCCAATTGGCGAGCACTAGCAGGGGCTGTGTCCGTCGCCTCGGGTCAGTTGCACCTCACGCCTCCTGCCGGTGGCAGGGCGCACGTCCTAGCCGACTCGACACTGCCGTCGCGCTTCTCCGAGGCGTGCGACTATGTCGCGGAGACCACGGTCACGATCAACGGATCCGTCGGTAACGCGGGAATCTCGCTGCGAGACACCACGGACTCGTACGGGTACCGGATCCACATTGGCAAGACGAGCCAAGGAACCCAGTACGCGAGTATCATCCGCGAAGCTCACGCGTCGGGTCCGGTCACGGTGGGCACGGCATCAATCAGCAACCCGTTGACAGGCCCCGTTCGACTGGGTGCCGTGATTCACGGCGACCGCATCACCGTGACGTTGAACGGCGTTCAGGTACTGAAGGCTCGCGACACCGTTGTCCGCAGCGGCGGCATCGGGCTTTACGCATCCACGCAGAGCACCTTCGAGAGCATCACTGTCGCTCAGTCCTGCCAGCGGGAACGCCTCCGGCCAAGCGCGCCCGGCGCCAGCAACCGCCCGGACCGCAACGACGGAGCTGGCGGGTAGCGGCGTTGCCGGCAGCGCGACCGCTGCGGATGGGTGAGCCGCTGCCCCGTCGCGCTCGACTCGATCGCCGGCTGTTTCTGCGCAAAGCACGAGGGTTGGTGCGCCGCTCACACATACGGCGGCGCACCAAACCGTGGTGCCGGCACGCCGGCGATGACTCGCGTCGGTACTTCCGGGTCTTCCCCACTCAGCGTGGCCGATCACGAAGGAGCTGTGCGTTGTCCCCATCACCCCGAGCCTCGTCACCGGTGCTCGCCGACGCGACGCACCGTCCGTCGGCCCTGCTGGTCATGCCGCGCGACCTGGTCGACGACGTATACGGACCGGAGGAACGTGCCCACCTGGACCGCCTGGTCCGCTGGGCCGGCCCGGACGCGACGGTTGAGCAGGTCAGCACGCGACCGGCGCTACTGGCCGACGTCGAGCTGCTCGTCACCGGTTGGGGCGGCCCCCGCCTGGACCGCACTCTGCTCTCCCACGCGACCAGGCTCCGTGCGGTCTTCTACGGCGGTGGATCGGTGCGGCCGATCGTCACCGACGAGTTCTGGGCCGCCGGCATCCAGATCGTGTCGGCCGCCGCCGCCAACGCCGTGCCAGTCGCCGAGTTCACATTCGCGCAGGTGACGCTGGCGCTTAAGCACGCCCACCGCTTCGAACGCGCGGTACGCCGGCTCGGCCGGTTCCCATCCCAGCCGGCGGCACCCGGTACGTTCGGCTCGACGGTCGGCATACTGTCACTCGGCCTGATCGGCCGCCTGGTGGCCCAACGGCTGTCCACACTCGACGTTCATGTGCTTGCCGCCGACCCGTACGTAGACGCCGCGAGTGCGGCCGTTCTCGGCGTCGAGCTCGTGGGAATCGACGAGCTGTTTCACCGCGCCGACGTGATCACTGTGCACACGCCGTCTCTGCCACAGACCTCGGGACTGATCACCGAAGAACTGCTCGCCTCGATGCCCGAGGGTGCCACAATCATCAACACCGCACGCGGTGCGGTGCTGGATGAACCCGCGCTGATCCGGGTCCTGCACCGGCGTCAGGACGTATTCGCGCTCCTCGACGTGACCCATCCCGAGCCACCCGAACCGGGCTCGCCGCTCTATACGCTGCCCAACGTGGTGCTCACCCCACACATCGCCGGCAGTATCGGACTCGAGCGGCGCCGCGTCGGTCGGCTGGTAGTAGACGAGGTCGGTCGCTTCGTCGCGGGCCAGCCGCTGCTACATCAGGTCCGCGCTGCCGATACGGCGCTACGCGCATGACCGTTCGCCTCGGCGTACTCAGCCGATCGCTAGCGGTAGTTGTCGCCTTCATGGTGGTAGATAGAGGTTGAGAGTGTGGCCATTTCCGACGGCGTTGCAGATCCCTCACGGTGCCGTACGCCAGCTACTCCCGTTGCGGTCCTGGCTCCTGCTCGCGTAGGAACTCGGCCGACCGGTCGGCGGCGGGCTTGTAGCCGGCGTCGGCGCTGCGGCGCAGCACCGCGACGGCATCGTCGAGATGGCCCTGCTCGCGCAGCAACCGCGCCGACTGCTCGGCGGCGTACTCGTCGCCGGCGTCGGCGCTGCGGCGTAGGTGGTCTGCGCGGACGAGTTGGGTGAGGTGGTCTTGGATGCTGGCGTGGCGGGAATTGCCATGCGGTGCCGTTGGCCCGGATGGTGGCGCGTTCAGGGCGGGTGCCGTCGATGAGGAATGCGGCGAGACGGCGCGGCAGCATCGCGGTCCTCGCGGGCGCAGCCAGCACCAGTTGGGTGATTCGGAATCGCAGCCAGGCCCGTTCGGCGCCGGTGAGGGCGGTGACGGTGAAACAGCTGAACCCGACGATGGCCCAGCGAGCCGCGGCGTCTGCGAAGATGCCGCCGGCGGCGGCGAACACCACCGCTTCGGCGACGGCGTACCGGGCGACAACGGTCAGAGCGAGGATGTGGTTAGCGCGCAGGGTGCCAGGAGGGCCTGACGGGGTCGGCCGCGGGCCAGATGCCGGCAACAGGTGCACCACGGTGCCACACACGACGCCGGTGAGAAGTCCGGCGACCGGCTGGTGCAGGAGCATCCCGGCCGCCACCCCGCACATCGCCCCAAACCCGGAGTGTTGGAAAGTGGCGCCAGAAGGTTCCGTTGGTCAGGCCGAGGTGCGCTTGGCGACGGCGAGGACGCTGGGGCGGCGGCCGGTACGTTTCGGCGACAGCGGCTACGGCTTGTTGGACCTGCTCGCCGGTCGGCAGGTTGACGCGGCGGGTCATCGGGCCGCGTCTGCTTCGGCCAGGAGTCGCTGTATTTGCTCTCGGCGGTTCTGCATCCGGTGCGCCAGCAACGGGGGCAGGGGCGGTTTGGCGGCCAGCCGCCGGTCGAGTCGTGCGAACTCCGCGTTCCACGCGGCCGTGTTGTCGGCGGAGAATGCGACGTTGCGGCAGTGCAACGGTTGGCACATGGCCAGGTCAGGGCCGGTGGCGGTGCGTTGGCACAGCGCTTTGCTGTGGTCGTAGACGCAGGTGACGTAGGTTCCTGGATAGATCGCGGGGTCGGCATTACGCATCGGGCCCTGCCGGGGCGTGTAGGTCCGAGCGGGCAGCGGTCACCAGGTTAGCGGCAGGTTCGCCAGGTGTTGGGTCAGCGCTGTGGCGAGGATCTGGTGGTCGCGCTGGGACGGGTGCCAGTCGCAGCCCAGGAGGTCCATACCGAGGGTGTTGTTGTCGTAGTACAGCGACGAGACCCGGGCGTCCCCGGCGTCGTTGCGGGCCTTGACGATCTGCTTGACCGAATCGGCGAGGGCGGTCGTCATGTAGGACAGGTCCGGGTAGGTGAGCACGATTTGGGTGCTGGTGCCGTACCGGGTCCGCAGCCTGGTCAGGAACGTCTGGTAGGCCGTCCGGAAGTCAGCGGCGAGCGCGTCGACGGTCGTCCACCGCTCACCGGAGGTCAGCGCCGTTGAGAAGTCGTTGTTACCCAGGCCGATCACCACGACCTGCGGCCGCCACGTGCTCGGCACCTGCCACACCGTGCTGTTGTACAGCGCCTGCAGATCCTTGTCGTAGTAGCCGGTCGGGAGGTTGTACGCGGTGTTCTGGCCGCCGTAGTTGCGTACCATGCCCAGGCCGGACCACGCGATGGTCTGGTAGTCCGCGTTCAGGCCCTTTGCGGTTAGCGCGCCGAAGGCCACGTCGGCGTTGGAGTTGCGGGTGACGCCGCCGTTGCTGTTGCAGTCGCGGGTGGTGGACATGTCGCCGTAGCCGGCGGTCCACGAGTCACCGATGAACTCGATCTGCCGGGTCCGCCGGGTGGCCTTGGCCAGGATAGAGCCGCCGGTGTCGGCAACGAGGCCGGCGAACTCCCCCGCGGCCCACGGGCTCTCCGTGCGCTTGGCCAGCCGTACGGTGTGGTCGCCGCTCGCCAGTCCGCGTACCCAGTACGTGGTCTGCCCGGGCGTCACCAGGGTGGCCACGGTCGCGCCGTCGATCTGGACCGAATAGTCGTTGTTGGAGTCGTTCAGGACCAGCCCGACGCCGGTGCCGCGGAACCTCCCCTCGAAGTACGTGCCGGGCCAGGTGAACTGCACGGCGTTGCCGGACTCCCGGACCCGGCCCACCGTGTTGACCTGGTTCAGGACGCCGGTCGGTGGCGTGCTCGGGGAGACCGACGGGCTGGCGGAAGCCGACGCGCTCGGGGTCGTCGTGCTGCCCGTGCACGCGACGCCGTTGAGCGCGAAGTCGGTGGGAACCGGGTTGGACGCGTTGTTCCAGGTGGCACCGAACCCGAAGTTCGTCGTCGCTCCGGTGGAGATGCTGCCGTTCCAGGCCGCGTTGGTGACCGCCACCTGCGCCGCGGTCTGGGTGACCGAGCCGTTCCACAGTTGCGTGACCGCCTGCCCCGCGGTGAACGACCAGGTCAGCCGCCACGCGCTGACCGGGTCGCCGAGGTTGGTGATGTCCACGCTCGCGCTGAAGCCGCCCTGCCACTGGCTCGACACCCGGTACGTCACCCGGCAGCCGGCGGCCGCGTTCGCGGTCAGCGCCGTCGTGACCACCCCGGTCGACGCGACAACAGCGGTGACGGCTGCGGCGATCGCGGCGCGGGACCAGAAACGACTCGGTCGCATGAGCGCTCCATTCCAACCCCGTGACATTGATCGAGCGACGTCGATTATATGCACGCTACTGGCCCCCGTGGACACCCTTACCTCCTACCGGTGTGCTGGCACGCGTCTCACCACGAGGAGGACTGGCATGGATCACGCCGACCACCGGGGGCCGGGCCCGAGACGGCCGCCGTCAGCACACCGACCACCTGGCCGATGGCGGCCCAGGCGACGCTGCACTGCCCACCGGCTGCGCGATCGGCGAGGTGCTCGGCATGGTGCTCGGGACCGCGCTCGGCCTGCACAACGCCGCGACCGTGGCAGCGCTGCCCCCGAACCTGCTTCCACACCCGCGATCGTCGACGCCGGAAAGGTACCGATGTGGGCGAACCGAACATAACAAGCGGACAGGCTGGGAGGTGGACCCGAACCGGGCACGCTCCGTGCCACGTTGGCTGACCCACTCAGGTCGAGGTGCCGGCGCGTCGGCCGACCCGCACATCCCAGCCGGCAGCGGACAGTCCGGCGGCGACCGGGCCCGCAGCGGCCGCCGTTACTGGCTCGGCTCGCCACCACCGAGCAGGAGGGTCACCTCGGCGAGGTCGACCTGCAGCAGGTCGGCCAGCCGCTGACGGTCGTCCGCATCGTGCAGCGGCGCCCGCCCGTTCTCGACCCGCGCGTAGTACGCCCTGCCGACGGTCTGCAGGTGCGACGCGACGTCGGTGTGGGTGAGTCCCAGTCGAGCGCGCAGTGTGACCAGGGTCCGGGGGTGTCCGCCCTGAGCAGGTCAAAGACGTCGGCCACGCCGACCGCTGTGGCCAGACGAGCGAGCACCATCACCCGGGGTGTGCCCTGCTCGTAGCTGATGACCCGGATCCGCTCCGTCTCCACGGCCCGCGCCCACTGATCGCGGGTGAGGCTGTCGGGCGTGGCACCCTCCGCGGCGAGCTTCGCCTCCAGCAGCCTGACCGCCAGGTCCCGCTGGCGCAGGCCCGCGCGGTTGCGCGTCTGCCAGCCGCTGCGGATCAAACCACTCGATCGCACTGTTGCCCACCCGCAGGACCTCCCCGCCTCTGTGCTGCTGGGACAAAAGGATGCCGCACTGGCCTCGGGAGCGGGGCGGGCTGCCGGTGCCTGTATTTCAGGCCAGCGTGCGCGCGCCGCAGCCGAACATGACCACCAAGAACACACGCGGCCTCCCCACCTCCGGCCAACGCGCCGCACTCAACGCCGCTCTGTTCACCGACAACATCGAGACAGGCTTCTGGGACGACCAAGGCCGACCCGCGCCCTGGCCCGACGATATCGACGAATGGACGCCCGCCACCAGTGACCTGGCAGACCAAGCGATTGGTTCAGTCGAACACCTGCCGCGTCGTTGAGCCGCCGTTCGCCGTCACCACCGCAACTAATCGCGGCGGCGCGCGCCGGAAGGGATGTCCCGTCCGGAAGAAGAACGAGGGTCCGAGGCGACGGTCGGCCTGGCCGCTTCGCCGCTGGCAGCAGTGGCTCCAGCACCGCCCACTGGGCGTCGGTCAGGTCGAACCGCCTCGTCACCGCTAGGGTGTCCACGAGGTCTCCGGTTTCAGGTTCTGCTTGGTCGCTGAACCACCTACCGGAGACCTCGCTACATCTCGACCACCGACACGCGAAGACCCTCACGCAGTTCAAGCCCTGGCACCGACTTCGACACACGGCCTAGCCGTGTCACGGGATGGCCAGTGCTTCGGTCGGTGCTAGGCGGGATGCGCGGACGGCGGGGTAGAGGCCGGCGATGGCGCCGATGACGAGGGTGGCGGCGAAGCCTCCGGCCATGACCCAGGCCGGGACGACGGTTGGCCAGTGCTGGGTATGGGCGTAGGTGGTGGTGACGGCGATGCCGAGTAGGACGCCGCCGGCGCCACCGAGGGCGCACAGCAGCAGCGCTTCGGCCAGGAACTGGAGCCGGATCTGTCCCCGCGTCGCGCCGAGCGAACGGCGTAAACCGATCTCCGCTCGGCGTTCCAGAACGGAAATCACCATCGTGTTGGCCACGCCGACACCACCGACGAGTAGGGCGACGGCGCCGAGGCCGAGTAGCAGGCCGGTGAATGCTTGGTCGGTGGCCTGCTTCGCGGCGAGCGCGTCGGAGGGTCGGGATACCTGGACCTCGTTGGGATGCTGCGGGTTGGCGGTGGCCGCGAGCACCGATCGGACATCTTGCACGGCGTCCTCGCGGGTGCGGGTGTAGACGGTGGTGGCGTGGCCGTCGAATCCGAGTAGGGCTTGCGCCACCGGCCAGCCGATCAGCGCGGCCGAGTCCAGTTCCGGCGCCAGCTCCACCGGGTGGAGGATGCCCATGACGGTGAACCAGTGTCCGCCGAGCCAGATCTGCACGTCGGAGCCTGCGGCGCCGATGCCTAACCGCTGCGCCGCCACGCTGCCCAGGACGACGCCCGGG
The DNA here is from genome assembly GCF_039649625.1 of Plantactinospora sp. ZYX-F-223. Lineage (NCBI taxonomy): Bacteria > Bacillati > Actinomycetota > Actinomycetes > Micromonosporales > Micromonosporaceae > Plantactinospora > Plantactinospora sp. ZYX-F-223. The sequence continues at coordinate 34,160 of NZ_JBDJAV010000063.1, forward strand.
TAGCGGGCGGTGGCCTCGTTGAGCCAGGCGCCGTCCGCCACGCGGGCCCCGACGGTGGCGGGCAGGTCGGTGCGAGCCGCCAGCACGGCCAGACCGCCGGACTGTGCGGTGGGGACGCGGTCGTTGCGGTAGACCTTGGCGCTGGTCACAGCTCCCGTCGCGCTGACCGACGTCACCGGCGAAATGCGGCTGATCATCGGGATCGCCTCGTCGGGTAGGTACGACGCGTCGCCGGACAACGTTCTTCCGGGGCCGGCGGTGAGCAGGTTGGTGCCCAGCCGGTCCAGGGTCCGTCGCAGATCGGCCTGGCTGGACGCGGAGATACCCACCACCGCCACCATGGCGGCGATGCCGATCGCGATGCCCAGGGCGGACAGGAACACCCGCGTCGACCGGGTACGCAATCCCGCGCTGCCGACGCGGAGCACGTCGCTGGGACGCAGCCGCCGGGCCCGCAGAGCGGGCCGCTCATCCGTCACGAGGCTCATCGGGCCGGCACCTGCGCGTCGGTGACGATCTGGCCGTCGCGCATCTCGACCCGGCGCGGCAGCTGCGCGGCGATGTCCCGGTCGTGCGTGATGATCACGACGGTGGTACCCGCGGCGGCGAGTTCCCGGAGCAGTGCCATCACTGCGGCCCCGGTGGCGGTGTCGAGGTTTCCGGTCGGTTCGTCGGCCAGCAGCAGCGCCGGTTCACCCACGACCGCCCGGGCGATCGCCACCCGTTGCCGTTCGCCGCCGGACAGCTCGTGCGGTAGGTGGTCCAGCCGGTGCGCCAGACCCACCCGGTCCAGCGCCGTCCCGGCTCGGCGGCGGCGCTGGCGTACCGGCACCCCCGCGTAGAGCAGCCCGTCGGCGACGTTGTTCAGCACGCTGACCCCCGATGCCAGGTGGAACTGCTGGAACACGAACCCGATCCGGGCCGCCCGCAGCGCCGAGACCTCGCGGTCGGACAGCCCGGCCACGTCGTACCCGTCGACCCGCACGGTGCCGCCGGACGGCCGGTCCAGCGTGCCCATCAGGTTCAGCATGGTGGACTTGCCCGAACCGGACGGGCCGACCACCGCGACCAGGTCGCCGTACCCGATGCGCAGCGACACTCCGCGCAGCGCAGCCACCCCGCCCGGGTAGACCCGGCTGGCCCCGTCGAGCGCGACCACGGCCCGGCTCACTTCGGCACCCCCACCACGGTGCCCTCGGTGATCCCGTCGCCGCTGACCTCCACCCGCCCCCCGGCGAACATCCCGGTCTCGACGGCCACGATCCGGGTGGTGCCGCCTTCGACGACCTGGACGCCGTACCCGCCCTCGGCGAGCGCGAGCAACGCGAGAATCGGCACTGTCAGGACGTCCTTGTGCTGGCTGGCCACGAACGTGACCGTGACGGGACTCTCGTCCAGCGAGCCGAGCTTCTTCTGGTCAGCGATGGAGACGATGACCTCGATCGTGGTGGTCGTCGACCCGCCGCTGCTGCCCGTCTGGGTCTCGGCCACCCGACTGACGGTGGCCACGGCACCGGCCACTGCGGACCCATCCGGCAGCTTCACCGTCACCTTCGCCCCCGTCTTGGCCAGACCGCGCTGGGCCAGCGCCAGGTCGACCGACACCTGGCGGGTGGTGCCGGTGTACGTCAGCACCGGACCGCCGGCCGGTGCGCCGATCTCCGCCTTGCGCTCGGCGACCCGGATCGCGCCGGGCGCGTAGACTACCGCCTCCGCCGTGACCGCCCCGGTCTCGGTCAGGCCGAGATCGTCCTGCCAGTCCTTGACCGCCGCGACCGTCGCGGAGCTGTACGTGTCGTCCACCGTGAAGCCTCGGTAGCCCAAGGCGGAGAGATTCTGCTCCAGCTGCTTGACGTCGCGGCCGGTGACGCCCGATGTGAGGGTCCGGTACATCGGGACCGAACCGTACAGCAGCACCGCCGGCTCTTCGTCCACTTTGTACACCGTCTTACCGCGCTTTACTGTGGATCCCGATGTCGGCAGCCAGGTGATCCGGCCACCGCCCTGGCCGTTGACGGACGTCGCAACCCCGTAGCCGAGGGTCCCGTCGACGTCCGCGGTCTCGGTGAGCGTCATCCGGGTGACCTTGGCCGTACCAGGGGGCATGGTGCTGGCCGCCGACGTATCGGGCGTGCCGCTGCCGAACCCGAGCGCCGCCGCCGTCGCGCCGCCGACGGTCAGTAGGACAACCGCCGACACGACCACCATGCGCGTCCGGCGACGGCGCCGCCGGGCGCCGACCGTACCCTCGTTCATGAACCCGACCCCGGGCCGTCCGGGCGCAGGTCGTTGCACGCCTTCTCGGCCGCCTCGTAGGTGGCGGACTCCGGGTCAATGCCAGCGCTGCGGATGTCCATGAGACCGTCCGCGGCCGGATCCGGGAAGCTGGCGATGCCCTTGTCGCGCATGCACTGCGCGAACTTGCGCAGTTGCTCGACCTCCTCCGCGCTCGGCTGCCGCAGTTCGCCACCGTCGGGCATGTACTGCCGGCAAGCCTCGGTAGCGGCCTTCACCTTGTCCTTGTTGACCGCGTCGCCCTCGCCGAGAAAGCCCTCGCCATCCGGGCCCGGATCGGACATGTCGATGCCCTGATCACGCATGCACTGGGCGAACTTAAGCGCCCGCTCATCGCTGGACACGCTCGCCGTCGCCGTGGGCGTCGCACCCGCGCCCCCGCCATTCGCGGCCGGGATGTCGCTGCCCTTCTGCGAGCCACAGGCAGCCACCGCGAGCACCAACGCGGGGATAACCGCAGCCAGACCTAGTCTAGTCCTCATGGACTCACTCCTCAGGTGTGTCGGCCGGAACCGCCCGGCGCGACCCGTAAAGGTCTATCGGTGACGCGGTTTCGGGAAGGTTTCATAACCAACGACGAGCCGGTCGACAGCAACCGCCTCGCAACACCGAAACCTCACCGAAACCACGGCGGGGGGATGCTGAGGAAACGCGGAGAGGGGCACGGCGGTGCGGGTACTGGTGATCGAGGACGACGCGGAGATGGCCGAGGCGATCGCCGTTGGGCTGCGCCGGGAACGGATGACCGTCGATGTCGCGCTGGACGGCCGATCCGGCCTCGCCCGCGCGGTCGACAACGACTACGACGTGATCGTGCTCGACCGGGATCTTCCCGGCCTCCACGGCGACACTCTTTGCGAGCAGTTGGTTGCGGACGGTATACGTGGGCGCATCCTCATGCTCACCGCCGCAGCGTCGAACGACGACCTGGTCGACGGGCTCGGGTTGGGCGCCGACGACTACCTGACCAAGCCGTTCGACTTTCCCGTGCTGGTCGCCCGGATCGGCGCGCTCGCCCGGCGCGCCCACCCCGCCGTACCTCCGGTTCTCCGCCACGGCGACGTGGTCGTCGACACGGCACGCCGCCGCGCGTATCGGGGGGAACGGCAGGTGGAGCTCACGCCCAAGGAGTTCGGGGTGCTGGAGGTGCTGCTCGCCGCGCAGGGCCGCACGGTCTCCGCCGAGGAGCTCCTGGAACGGGTGTGGGACGAATTCGCCGACCCGTTCACCAATGCCGTCAAGATCACTATGAGCCGTCTCCGTGGCAAGCTTGGTGATCCGCCGATCATCGAGACCGTGGCCAAGTCCGGCTACCGGATCTGAGGTAACCATGCGCATTCCTCGCCCGCATCTGCCGCGGCGCACGGTGCGGATCCGGCTGACCCTGCTCTACGGCGGACTCTTCCTGCTCTGCGGCACCGGGTTGCTGGCCACGACCTATGTCCTGGTAAAGCACGCGAACGCCGGCATCGTCCTGAACAGTCCGGACGGCGTCGCCGTTGTCGGCCAGGACGGGAGCATCCTCGTGCCCGGGCAGGATGGCGGCGTCCGGCCGCTAACCCCACCCTCGAACGGCTCCCTGACTCCGCAACAGAAACAGGCCGTGCACGAACAGCTCGTGGAGCGGGGAACGAAGCAGCTGGCGGCCCAAAACCACGTGTTTCTCACCAGGTCTGGGATCGCGTTGGCCGTCATGTCCGGCGTGTCCCTGGGGCTCGGCTGGCTGGTGGCCGGCAGGGTTCTGCGCCCCGTACGCACGATCACCACCTCGGCGCGCCAGATCTCCGCCACCAACCTTCACCAGCGACTCGCCCTGCGGGGCCCCGACGACGAATTGAAAGAACTCGGCGACACCATCGACGACCTGCTCACCCGACTGGACGCGTCGTTTCAGTCCCACCGCCGGTTCGTGGCCAACGCCTCGCACGAACTGCGCACCCCACTCGCCCGGCAACGCACGGTGGTCCAGGTCGCCCTGGCAGATCCAGACGCCACCGTCGACTCGCTGCGCACCGCCCATGAACGGGTGCTCAACGCGACGTACCAACAGGAGCGGCTGATCGACGCGCTGCTGACCCTCGCCCGCGGCGAGCGCGGGCTCGACCGGCGGCAGCTCGTCGACCTGGCCAACCTGACCGGCGAGATTCTCCTCACCCGGGAAACCGAAACAACCCGGCGCGGACTGCGGCTGACCACCCGGCTGACCCACGCCAGCACCGTCGGGGACCCGCACCTGATCGAACGCCTCGTGGGCAACCTCGTCGACAACGCGCTGCGGTACAACATGGCCTCGGGTCGACTCGAGGTGTCGACCGGGACCGTGGCCGGGGCCGCGGTGCTGACGGTGACGAACACCGGTCCGGTGGTCCGAGGGGACCAGGTCTCCCGGTTGTTCCAGCCGTTCCAGCGCCTGGACGCCGAGCGAACCCACCACGACGGCGGCCTCGGCCTCGGGCTCTCGATCGTGCAATCGATCGCCACCGCGCACGAAGCCACCATCGCGGCCCACCCACGCCCCGAGGGCGGTATGGAAATCATCGTGACCTTCCCGAGCGCCGAACACGCGGTCGCCGCCGGCACCGCCCCGGGCTCACGGTCGCGGAACGGAACTGACACCGGCCAACCCAGACGCAAGGCTGCCTCAAGCACGGCCCCTCG
>NZ_JBDJAV010000064.1:0-38705 GCF_039649625.1 Plantactinospora sp. ZYX-F-223
GGCGCCGAGCTGGCCGATCGGCTGGTCGCGGCGCTGCCCGGGGTCGAGGTGGATCTCACCGAGGCGGCGTTGCCCGACGGGTACGGCGACCGGTACGTGGCCGTCGGGGAGTGACTGGCATGATCGACGGATGACTGGCAGGGCCCCGCTGGTGGTCGTCGGCAACCCGGAGAATCGTCGGGTCACGCTGTTCCGGGCCGCCGCTACCGAGGCGGGCGTACCGGTGGTGGTGCTGCCCTGGCGGCGGCTGGCGACCGGTCCGGTCCGGCTGCCCCGGGCGGCCGTGGTGCGGATCGACTCGCCCGGCGAGGATGCCGAGGTCGACCGGCTGCTGCGTGGTGCCGACCGGCCCGCCGAGCACGGCGAGATCGTCGGCCTCGCCGCCTGGTACGCCGGATTCCGCGCCGCCCTGGGCCGGCTCGGCGAGGCGGCCCGGTCCGCCGGGGCGACCCTGCTGAACGACCCGGACGACGTGCTCGCGATGTTCGACAAGCGGGCCTGCCACGCCCGGCTGACCGCCGCCCGGGTGCCGGTGCCGCCAGCGCTGCCCACGGCACCATCCGCGCTGCCCACGGCGTCACCCGGACGCATGGCGTCACCCGCGCCGGCGGCGCCACCTGGGCTCACGGCGTCACCCGCGCCGGCGGCGCCACCTGGACCCGTGGGGTCACCCGGGCCCACGGCGCCATCCGCGCCGCCTGCACCGTCCACTTCGGTCGGTTTGGCTCTGCGGGGCGGTTCGACCGGCGGTTACCCGGAGCTGCGAGCGGCGATGCGGGCCGCCGGCTGGTCCCGGGTCTTCGTCAAGCCGGCGCACGGCTCGTCCGCCTCCGGCGTGCTCGCCCTTCAGGTGGCGCCGGGCCGGATCCGGGCCACCACCTCGGTCGAGCTGACCGCCGGCGGCAAGCTCTACAACTCGTTGCGGGTCCGCGACTACACCGACGAGCGGCAGGTCGCGGCGATCGTCGACCGGCTGGCCCCGGACGGCCTGCACGTCGAGCGCTGGTTTCCCAAGGCCGGGCTGGGGGACCGGACGGTCGACCTGCGGGTGCTGGTGGTCGCCGGTCTCCCGGAGCACGTCGTGGTCCGGGCCAGCCGCGGCCCGCTGACCAACCTGCACCTCGGCAACGCCCGGGCAGACCTGTCCGCGCTGCGGGCGGCGATGGGCGAGCCGGCGTACGCCGCCGCGCTGCAAAGCTGCGTCCGGGCCGCCGCCTGCTTCCCGGGCAGTCTGCACGTCGGGGTGGACCTGCTGGTCGGTACGGGCTGGCAGCGGCATGTGGTGGCCGAGGTCAACGCCTTCGGCGACCTGTTGCCGGGGCTCTCCGACCCCGCCGGCCGGGACAGTTACGCGGCAGAACTGCACGCGCTGCGGACCGGCCGGTTCGACCGGTGGCGGGCCGACGCGCCGACCCTGCTGGGGTCGACGGCCGAGCCGGAGCCGACGACAGGGACTGGCACGGGCGCCGAGCCGGCATCGACGGCGCGGCTGGAGTCGGCGGCCGGGTCGGACGGGTGGGGGCCCCGGCGCGCGGGCGACGGCGGCATTGGGCAGCATGAGAACCCGGGACGTGACAGAAAGGTGGGGAGGGCGGCATGAAGGAGCTGATCGGCAGCCACGACCTGTTGTTCGTCACCCTGGACACACTCCGCTACGACGTGGCGGAGGAACTGGCCGCGGCCGGGCGTACGCCGAACCTGGTCCGCGCGCTGCCGGGCGGAGTCTGGGAGCGGCGGCACAGTCCGGCCAGCTTCACCTACGCGGCGCACCAGGCGTTCTTCGCGGGTTTCCTACCCACGCCGACCACACCCGGCCCGCACACCCGGCTCTTCGCGGCGGCCTTTCCGGGCAGCGAGACCACCGGTGAGCAGACCTGGACCTTCGACGCCCCGGACGTGGTCCGTGCCCTCGCCGGGGCCGGTTACCACACCGTCTGCGTCGGCGGGGTCGGCTTCTTCAACGGCAAGTCGCCGCTGGGCGGCGTGCTGCCGGCCCTCTTCGCGGAGGCGCACTGGGAGCCCGAGTTCGGCGTCTCCGCACCGCGTTGTTTCGAGGCGCAGCTCGACCGGATCGCCACCGTGCTGCCGACGGTGCCGGAGGACCGGCCGCTCTTCCTCTTCGTCAACGTCGCCGCGATCCACCAGCCGAACCGGCACTACCTGCCCGGCGCCGACCGGGACAGCCGGGAGAGTCACGCCGCCGCGCTGGAGTACGTCGACCGGCACATCGGGCGGCTCTTCGCCCTCGCCACCTCCCGGGACCGGCCCTGCCTGGTGCTGCTCTGCTCCGACCACGGCACGGCGTACGGCGAGGAGGGGCACAGCGGTCACCGGCTCGGTCACGAGGTGGTGTGGACGGTCCCGTACGGGCAGTTCGTCCTCGAACCAGGCGACTGGGGCAAGCCCGGCGACTGGCCCGGGCCGGAGCAGTGAACCTTTTTCGACCTGAACCGGGCGGCGGTCGCGCCCCGACGTCCACCTGCGGCCAGGACGGACCGCAGGGGGAGGTTGACAAGGGTTCAGCCGGGGTCACCAACTCGCTGGACGGGTCGCCGTACCAGGGTTACCTGTACGCGTACCCGCACAAGACGGCGTACCGGCCGCTGCGACCGCGCCCGGCGCTGCGTGAGGTCTGGGCGGGGGAGCGGCGGGACGCCCTCTTCCTCTACCTGCACGTGCCGTTCTGCGAGATGCGCTGCGGCTTCTGTAACCTGTTCACCCGCTCGAACCCGCCCGCCGAGCAGGTGCGCGGCTATCTCGACCAGGTGGCCCGGCAGGCCGACCGGGTCCGGGAGGCGCTCGGCGACGGCGTCGGGTACGCCCGGGTGGCGGTCGGCGGTGGCACCCCGACCTATCTGGACGCGGGCGAGTTGACCGCGATGTTCGACCTGCTCGCCGGCTTCGGTGCCCGGCTCGGGTCGGTGCCGATGGCGGTGGAGACCTCCCCGGCCACCGCCACCGCCGACCGGATCGGGGTGCTGGCCGAGCGCGGCACCACCCGGGTCAGCATCGGGGTGCAGAGCTTCCTGGACAGCGAGGCGCGGGCGGCCGGGCGACCGCAGCGCCGGGCCGAGGTCGAGCGGGCCCTGGACACCATCCGGGGCCACGACATTCCGGAGCTGAACCTCGACCTGATCTACGGGATTCCCGGCCAGACCTCGGCGACCTGGGCCGAGTCGATCTCGTCCGCGCTGCGCTGGCGGCCGGAGGAGGTGTTCCTCTATCCGCTCTACGTCCGCCCGCTCACCGGCCTCGGCCGGACTCCCGCCACAGCGGACGGCGTCGACCCGGCCTGGGACGCGCAGCGGCTGGCGCTGTACCGGCAGGGCCGGGACGCGCTGCGGGCCGCCGGTTACCGGCAGCTCTCGTTGCGGCACTTCCGCCGCGCCGAGCTGACCCCCGACGACCCAGGGCGGGCCTCCGACGGGCCCGAGTGGACCTCCGACGGGCCCAGGCTGACCTTCGACGATCCGGGGCGGGCCGGGTCGGACTACTGCTGCCAGGACGACGGCATGGTGGGGCTGGGCTGCGGGGCCCGGTCCTACACCACCGACCTGCACTACTCGTTCGACTACGCGGTCGGGGTCCGGCACGTCCGGAGCATCATCGAGGACTACCTGCGCCGGCCCGCCGCCGACTTCGACGTCGCCGAGGTCGGCTTCCGGCTCGACCCGGTCGAACAGCGGCGCCGCTGGCTGGTCAAGTCCCTGCTCCGGGCGGAGGGGTTCGATCCGGCCGGCTATCTCGACCGGTTCGGCAGCCGGGTCGACGACGACTTTCCGCAGCTCGACCGGCTCGCCGAGCGCGGCTGGCTGACCTCGGTGCACGGCCGGACCGCGCTGACCGAGGCCGGGCTGGAACGCTCCGACGCGATCGGGCCGTGGCTGGTCTCCGGCCCGGTCCGCCGGGCGATGGCCGAGTACGCGCTCCGATGAACCTCTCGGTGCTCTACCGCGGCCCGCTGGCGAGCTGCAACTACGACTGCCCCTACTGCCCGTTCGCGAAGCGCCGGGACAGCCCGGCCCAACTCGCCGCCGATCGGGCCGCGCTGGGCCGGTTCGTCGACTGGGCGACCCGCAACCCCGACGACGACCGCCTGTCGGTGCTCTTCACGCCGTGGGGCGAGGGACTGTCCCGGTCCTGGTACCGGGAGGCGCTGGTGACACTCTCCCGGCTGCCGCACCTGGACCGGGTGGCTATCCAGACCAACCTGGCCTGCCGGCTGGACTGGCTGGCCGCCGCCGACCGGCGTACGGTCGCGCTCTGGGCCACCTATCACCCCGGACAGGTACGCCGGGAGACGTTCCTCGACCGCTGCGCCCGGCTCACCGAGCTGGGTGTGCGGTACTCGGTCGGTGTGGTCGGGCTGCCGGAGCAGCTCGCCGAGGCGGCGGCGGTCCGGGCGGCGCTCCCTGCCGACGTCTACCTCTGGGTGAACGCGGCCGAGGGGTACTCCTACACCGCCGCCGAGGAGGCGGCCTGGACCGGGCTCGACCCGCTCTTCGGCTACAGCGTGCGGCCGCATCCGTCGGCCGGTGCGTCCTGCCGGGCCGGCGAGACGGTGATCTCAGTGCGTGGCGACGGCTCCGTGCGACGCTGCCACTTCGTGGAGACACCGCTGGGCAACCTCTACGACGGGTCGTACCGCGCCGCGTTGCGGCCCCGGCCGTGCCCGAACACCGCCTGCGACTGCCACATCGGCTACGTCCACCTGCGAACCCTGCCGCTGTACGAGGTCTTCGCATCAGGAGTGCTGGAACGGATCCCGGCCCGCTGGGGCGTACCGTCCGCGGCGCTGGGCTGAACCCGAGGGGCGGCCGGGCTGCGTCAGGTCTGCACCAGCGGCGCATACCGCTCCGGCTCCACCCCGAATGTCCAGGCCACACCGGCCCGCGCGGTACGCGTGTCCGGCGGCACCCGCAACCAGTACGTGCGCCGGGTGCCGTCCGGCTCCGGGGTGGCGTTGACCACCTCCACCATCACCAGTGGCTCGTCCTGCGGCAGGTCGAGCCGCCAGAGCACGCCGTACTCGTCGCGGTGCAGCGCCGTGGCCCGGCTCTCCCGCAGGTAGCGGTCATAGCCGAAGTGCTCCAGCATCACCCGGCGGACCTCGGCGTTGCGCTCCACCCGGATCCGTTCCACGGTCAGCGTCGGCAGCTCGGCGGCGACGTCGGCCGGGATCGGCATCCCCCGCCAGGCGTGCAGCCCGAACCCGTCCGGATAGGCCAGTGCCGGACCGTCGGCGTGATGCAGCCGACCGAGATTGTCCCGGTGCAGCCGGGTCGGCCGCTCGGTGAGGATGACCAGCCGTTCGTACGGCCACCACCAGCCGGCGGCGGTGGCGACCCCGGCGAGACCGGCCAGCCCCGGCTCGCCGTCGAAAGCGGCCAGCCAGGCCGCGTCGTGCTGGCCCGGCACCGCGTCGAGTAGCCCGGCCCGGGCCCGCCGGGTGAACGCGTCGTCGACCTGCGCCGTCAGGTCTGCGCCGAGCTGGTTGCGCAGCGGGGTGACGATGCGGTCGGTGAGCAGGTGCCAGGTGCGGCGCCCGCCGGCCGCCCAGTGTGCGGCCCAGCCGGCCGGGCCGAGCCGCTCGACGACGGCGGCCCGCGCCGTTGCCCACGGCGCGGTGCGCAGGGCGGCCCGGAGCGGCTGGCCGGGATCGGTCACCCCGGGCTCGCCGCCCTGCGCCCGCAACGCCGCCAGCACCTCGGCGACCGCCTCGGCCAGCTCACCGCCGCCCTGGTCGTAGCCGGCGGGGCCGCCGCCGGGCGCCGCGGAGGTTGCCGACGCCGACCCGCCGGACCTGGACCCGCCGGACCTGGACCCGCCGGACCTGGACCCGTCGGACCCGGACCCGCCGGACCCGGCGGCCCCGAACCCGCCGGGGCCGGCGGTGCCGGTATTCGGATCGGTCGACGGGGCCGCCCCGGTCAACAGGGCGGCGGCCAGCGCGCCGGCGCGCGGGGACGGGAGCCAGAACACCTGCCGGGGCGGTGCGAGTCCGGCCGCCAGGTAGGCCCGCCGGACGGCGGCCTCGGCCACCGGGCGATCGGCCGGCCCGGTGGCCAGCCCACGGGCGAGCCAGGTGTCGGCGATCCGGGCGAGCCGGGCCGCCTCCCCGTCGGCCCGCTCGTCGGCGCCAACCGAGCTCAGGATGGGCACGGCAGCGGGCCGATCCCGGTGCGGGGCGTCGGTGTCCATCAGTCCGCCACCGGTCGCCAGCTACCGGGCAGGTATTCCCGCTGCCGCACCACCCGGTAGGTGCCGGCCGGCAGAGCGATCGGGGCGTGCTCCTCGTGGCCGAGCCGGCCGTAGCCCTCGATCACCAGGAACGCCGGCTCGACCTGGTCAGGCAGGGCCCAGGCGGTGAGCCCGGACCCGGTCACGACGTGGGCGTGCCCGGTCGCCTCGCCGCGAGCCAGGACCAGTCGGTCCCGGCCGTCACGCCCGGCCGGGACGAGCCCGCCCGGCAGCGTCGCCGGGTCGATCGCCTCGACCAGCACGTCGCCCTGTCGATACATCCAGCCGCCTTCCGGGGAGCCGTTGTCTCCCCGGCACGCTAGCGACGGCGTACGACAGTTTCGCCGGGTCGGCGGTCAGGCCGGCGGCGGTACGTCGGTGAAGTGCTCGACCACCGGCGGGGCCGCGAAATAGGGGCCGATCAGGGAGCGCCAGGTGGTGTACCGGTCGGTGGCCCGGAAGTTCTCCAGGTGGGCCTGGACCGAGTCCCACTCGACCAGCAGCACGAACCGGGACGGCGACTCGATCCCCCGGGTCATCCGGACCGACCGGCATCCGGGGGTGCCGGCGAGGGTCGCGTGACCCTTGGCGTACGCCTCGGCGAACGCCTCCTCCTGACCGGCCAGCACGTCGATCAGGGCAACCTCCAGCACCATGATCGCAGAATGGCACGGACGGGCCCGGGCCGGTCGATCGGGGTATACCCGTTCCGCCCGCCGGTACCTACGGTAGGAACTCCAGAGGATCTTGCGGGAGGTGCGGCATGCTCGACTGGCTGACCGGTACGGCGTTCACCGTGGCGGGGACGCCGACCAGCCGGGCCGAACTGCTCGGCTTCGCGACCGGGGTACTCAACGTCTGGCTGCTGGCCCGGCAGAAGATGTGGAACTGGCCCGTCGGCATCGCCAACGTGCTGCTGCTGATGGTGCTCTTCTGGACCGCCGGCCTGTACGCCGACGCCGGTCTCCAGATCGTCTACGTCGGACTCGGCCTGTACGGCTGGTGGGCGTGGCTGTTCGGCGGTGCGCAGCGGAGCCGGCTGGTGGTCGGCCGGACCGACCGTCGGGAGTGGACAGTGCTGGTCGGCGCGGGCGCGGTACTGACGCTGCTGCTCTGGCTGCTGCTGGACCGGGCGACCGACTCGACCGTGCCGCTGCCGGACGCGGTGACCACCGCGCTCTCCCTGATGGCGACGTACGGCCAGTGCCGCAAGCGGGTGGAGAGCTGGTGGATCTGGATCACCGCCGACCTCGTCTACATCCCGCTCTACGCCTACAAGGGGCTCTACCTCACCGCCGGGCTGTACGTGGTCTTCCTCGGGCTCTGCGTACTCGGGCTGCGGAACTGGCGGGCCGACCTGCGCCGGCTCTCGGCCGTCGCCGCCCGGCCGGTGGCGCCCGGCCCGGCCCCCGCCACCCCGTGACCGTGCGGGACACCGGCAACCCTTCCGCCGCCCCGCGGCCCGGCCGGACGGCCCGGGCGACCGCGCGGAACACCGGCACCTTCCCGGCAGTCGCCCGCGCCGGGCGGGCCGCGGAGGCGGCGGATCCGGTGGCGGCGGCGGACCCAGGGCAGGAGGCCGCGGGCCGGCCGGAGTTCGGGCACGGGCTGGTGGTGGGGAAGTTCTATCCGCCGCACGCCGGGCACCATGCGCTGATCGCCGAGGCGGCCCGGCGGTGCGCCGCCGTCACCGTGGTGGTGGCGCCGTCCCGGCGGGAGTCGATCCCGCTGGAGCTGCGGCTGGACTGGTTGCGTGAGGCGCACGCCGCCGACCGGCACGTCCGGTTCGTCGGCCGGTACGACGACCATCCGGTCGACTACGCAGATCCGGCCGCCTGGGACGCGCACTGCGCGGTGTTCCGGGCGGCGGTCGGACCGGCCCGGGTCGACGCGGTCTTCTCCTCCGAGGCGTACGGCGCGGAGCTGGCCCGCCGGTTCGATGCGGTGGACGTACCCGTCGATCCGGCCCGGGCCGCCGTACCGGTCTCCGGCACGGCCGTCCGGGCGGATCCGGTGGCGCACTGGGCGATGCTCAGTCCGCCGGTCCGGGCCTGGTTCGTCCGCCGGGTCGTGGTGGTGGGCGCCGAGTCCACCGGGACCACCACGGTCGCCGAGGCGCTGGCCCGGCACTACCGCACCTGCTGGGTACCGGAGTACGGCCGGGAACTCACCGCCGCCAAGCTGGCCCGGCTGCGGAGTACCGAACCTGATGCGACGGTCTTCGACGTGGTCTGGGACCGGGCCGACTTCGAGACGGTGGTCCGGGAGCAGCAGGCCGCCGAGGACGCCGCGGCCCGGCGCAGTGGGCCGCTGCTGATCTGCGACACCGACGCCCGGGCCACCGCGGTCTGGGAGGAGCGGTATCTCGGCTCGACCTCACCCCGGGTCCGGGCCGCCGCCCGTCGACCCGATCTCTATCTGCTGACCGACCACCACGGGGTGCCGTTCACCGACGACGGCCTGCGGGACGGTGCGCACCTGCGCGGCTGGATGACCGAGCGGTTTCGGGCGGTGTTGGCCGATTCCGGGGTACCCGTGATCGAACTCACCGGTCCGCTTCCGGACCGGCTGCGGACGGCGATGCTGGCCTGCGACGGGTTGCTGGCGGCGGGTTGGTCCCTCGCCGACCCGTTGCTGCCCCGGCAGTGCACCTAGGTTCCTAGGATGATTTACCGGTGGTGAGCCAGGCGCCCCGACAGGGGGAGATGCGCGACGGGCGGGGAATGGTGAACAATGGCGCTGTAGGAGGGGAGTATTCCTTCGCGACGGTGTCGTCAACACGGTCGTCGGCCGGTAGACCGGTACGAGGACCCGGCACCGTAGGTTGTCGCCGCGGCGTCTCCGCGTGGCGATGGCGGAAGAGACCTCCGACAGTCACCACCGTCTACACCGCCTGACGCGCGTCATCCGCGTGCTGACGGCGGTGCCGCGTGCCTGCCGGAGGAGTGCCTTGAACGTGTCCGCCTGGGTGTGGGTCGTCTCGCTAGTCGTGCTGACGGCGATCCTGCTACTTGATCTCTTGATCATCGGTCGACGACCGCACGAGCCGAGTCTGCGGGAGTCCGGCCTCTGGGTCGGCTTCTACGTCGGCCTCGCGATCGTCTTCGGGGTCGGTCTGGCCCTGACCACCAACGGCACCGTGGCCGGGGAGTTCTACACCGGCTGGCTCACCGAGTACAGCCTCTCGGTGGACAACCTCTTCGTCTTCGTGATCATCATGTCCAGGTTCGGCGTGCCCCGGCAGTACCAGCAGAAGGTGCTGCTGATCGGCATCGTGCTGGCGCTGGTGATGCGGGGTGGCTTCATCGCGGCCGGCGCGGCCCTGATCAACCAGTTCTCCTGGGTCTTCTACATCTTCGGTGCCTTCCTCATCTACACGGCGATCAACTTCTTCCGCCAGGGTGAGCCGACCGAGGACGACTTCAAGGAGAACATCCTGATCCGCTGGAGCCGGCGGGCCCTGCCGGTCTCCCGGGACTTCTCCGGCGCCCGGCTCACCATCCAGGAGAACGGCCGCCGGCTCTTCACCCCGATGCTGATCGTGCTGATCGCGATCGGCACCACCGACCTGGTCTTCGCGCTCGACTCCATCCCGGCGATCTTCGGGATCACCCAGGAGCCCTACCTCGTCTTCACCGCCAACGTCTTCGCGCTGATGGGGCTGCGGCAGCTCTACTTCCTGCTCGGCGGGCTGCTCGACCGACTGGTCTACCTCAACATCGGGCTCGCCGTGGTGCTCGGCTTCATCGGCGTCAAGCTGGTGCTGGAGGCGTTGGCCGGCAACAACCTGCCGTTCCTCAACAATGGCGAGCACATCAGTTGGGCGCCGCACATCCCGATCTGGCTCTCCCTCACCATCATCCTGGGCACGCTGGCGATCGCCACCGTGGCCAGCCTGATCAAGTCCAGCCGGGACCGCCGGACAGCCGAGAAGGTGCCGGTCGCCTGAGCTAAGCGCCGGAGCGGCGGGTCAGGGAGCGAACCCTCTCCACCTCCCCCTGGGCCCGGGGTGGCCCAGGGGGAGGGCGGGGCCGAGGTGCCTCAGGTGGGAAAGGGTTCGGTGACCCGATGCGCGCCGACCAGGGTCGCGGCCCGGTCGGCGGGCATCGGTTCCTCCAGGACCCGCCGCTTGGTGTAGCAGGCGTGCAGCATCCGCCGGTCGCCGTCCGGCCCGGGGCGGGCGGTGACGATGCCGATGTGGTGGACCGGCCGGCCGGGCCGGGCGAAGAAGTAGAGATCGCCCGGGCGTTCCGCGCCGAGCGGCACCGGAGCCGTCGCCGCGACCTGGTCGTCGGCGTCCCGGGGCAGGCGTACGCCGAAGCGCCGCCAGGCCAGGTACACCAGGCCGGAGCAGTCGATGCCGTACGCCGAGACGCCGCCCCAGAGATAGACCACGTCCCGCAGTCGACTGGCCACCGCGAGTACCTCGGTCGGGCTGGGTGGCCGGATCGGTGCCGGGGCGAGATGGCTGTCGGGCGCCCAGAGCGGCTGCCCGTGGTCGGGGACCCGAACCGGGCGCCAACCGGCGCGGGCCGGACCCGCGCTGGTCAGCCGGGTACCCAGGATCACGCCGGGCAGCACCACCGCGCCGGACGGGGCGTCGTGTAGCCGGGTGACCGTCGCCGCGACGACCAGGTCCGGCGGTGCCGGTGCCGGCTCGACGGGCTCGACGAGCTGTTCGAGCGGGAGCCAGCCCGGATAGCCCCGGGGGTCGAGCCTGGCCGCCGGCTGCTCCACCGCGACGACCCGGACCCAACCGTCCGGGCGGACCTCCTCGACCAGCACCCGCTCGCCGAGCAGGAGCTGACTGAGCACGCAGTCGCCGTCCCGCTGGTCGACGGTCATCCCGGAGATCCAGCCGGCGATGTCGGTCCGGCGGGACAGGGCCGGTGCGTCCACCGGGCGGACGGCCTCAGGGCCAGCCCACAGGGTGGCGACGCCGACCCGGACAACGGCCTCGCGCCCCGCGCGCAGCACCATGTCAGTACCACCCGTCCTCGCCCGCTCTCGCCCGAAACCATATGAAAATTAGCGCCGTACTGCAACAGGCGGCTGAATGTTGCCTTCATACTGGTGCGGTGCGGCCGGGACCGGCGGGGCGACGGGGATGGGCGGCGTCAGGGCGTCGGCGGCGGCGTACGGTGCAGGCCGGCGATGCCGAGACCGGGAGCGTCGGGCAACACCACGGTGGCGTTCTCGTACCGGATGCCACCCTGCACCGGAGACCAGGCCAGCCACCAGGCGGCGTCCAGGTCCGACACGGCGCTGGTGCCGTAGGCGGCGACCAGGCTGGCGGCCGCGCCGAGCCCGATCTGACTCTCCATCATCGAGCCGACCAGGGTGCCGAGGCCGTGCTCGGCGGCCAGTTCCAGCAGCGTCCGGGCCGGCCCCAGCCCACCGCACTTGGCCAGTTTCACGTTCACCATGTCGGCGGCCCGCCGCTGGATCACCTCGACCAGGTCGCGCAGCCCGTAGACCGACTCGTCGGCCAGGATCGGCACGTCCACCCGCTCGGCCACCCAGGCCAGTCCGGCGATGTCCCGGGCGTGCACCGGCTGCTCCACCAGCTCCACGTCGAGCCCGGCGTCGGAGACACCGCGGATCACCCGGACCGCCTCCCGGGGCGTCCAGCCCTGGTTGGCGTCGAGCCGGATCCGGGTCTGCGGGCCGGCGGCGGCGCGTACCGCCCGGATCCGGGCCAGGTCACCCGCCGCGTCCGTGCCGACCTTCACCTTGAGTACGTCGAAACCGTCGGCGACCCGCTGCTTCGCCGCCCCGGCCAACTCGACCGCGTCCCCGGCCGACAGCGTGACGTCGGTGGCGACCCGCCGGGACGTCCCGCCGAGCAGCCGCACCAGCGGTACGCCGAGCCGCCGGGCCGCCAGGTCGTGCAGCGCCACGTCCACCGCCGCCTTCGCCGCCTCGTTGCCGACCACCGCCCGCCGTACCTCCGCGCACCTGGCCACCAGGTCGTCCGGGTCACGCCGGGTCAGCAGCGGGGCGAACACCTCCTCGACACAGGCCCGTGCGCCGCCGATCGACGCCCCGGTCACCCGCCACACCTGGGGTGCCTCGCCGAACCCGGACCGCCCGTCGGCGTCGACCACCTCCACCACGAGGGTCTCTACTGTGGAGGTACGGCGCAGTGCGGTCACGAACGGGGTGTGCAGCGGAGCGGAGAGCCGGTGGGTGCGAACCGAGGCGATCGACATGCAGGCACCATATCGGCCGTCGGGTCAGCCGACGGTCCCCAGACGGTGCCGGGCGGCCCAGACCAGGGCCGAGACCCGCGCGATGAGCCGACGGGCCCGCTCGTCCCGGTCGTCGCCGGCCGGGCCGGTGTCGCCGGCCGGCGGCACGGTGGTGCAGACCACCACGGTGTACGGGGGCGCGTCGTCCGGGAAGACCACGCCGGCACCGTGCCGGATCCCGCGTACCCAGCCGTTCTTGTGCGCGATCCGGGTGCCCGGCGGCAGCCCGGCGGCCAGGTCCTCCCCGCGCTCCTGCGCGAGCAGCACGTCCAGCATCGCCGCGCAGGTGCCGGGGGAGGCCAGTCGGGACCGGGCGATCGCGCCGAGCAGCCCGGCCAGGTCGGCGGCGGTGACCTGGTTGTCCAGTCCGGCGTCCCGGGCGGCGAAGTCCTCGATCCCCCGCTGGGTGCGGCTGTGCCGGGCACCGCTGTCGGCCCACACCTGGGCGACGGCGGGCAGCCCGACGTGCCCGAGCACCAGGTTGGTGGCGAGGTTGCTGGACCGGACGATCATCCGTTCGGCGAGCCAGCCCAGCGGCGCGGTGCCGCCGAGCCGGGCCCAGACCGCCTCGTCGTTGTCGTAGTCGGCCGCGCAGCAGAACCGGCCCGCGCCCGGCCGGGCCGAGTCGAACTCGTTGACCACCGGCACCGGCGCGTCCAGCTCCACCGCACCGGCCCCGGCGGCCCGGTGCAGGGCGGCCAGCACCGCCACCTTCATGGTGCTGGCCGCGTAGTGCGGGGTGTCCGGCAGCCGGGTGTACGCGGGCCGGCGGCCGAGCCGACCCGCGTAGACCGAGACGGTGCCGGCGACGGCCGCCAGCTCGGCCTCGAGCGCGTCCCAGAGCATCTGCGCAGCGTACGACCGGACTCAGCCGGCGTGCTTGCGCCGGGCGGCGGCCCGGGCCCGGGACGGTGCGTCCAGTACCACCTTGCGCAGCCGGATCGCCACCGGGGTGACCTCGACGCACTCGTCCTCGCGGCAGAACTCCAGGGCTTGCTCCAGGGAGAGCTTGCGCGGCGGGATCAGCTTCTCGGTCTCCTCGCTCGTCGAGGAGCGCATGTTGGTGAGCTTCTTCTCCTTGGTGATGTTGACGTCCATGTCGTCGGAGCGGGAGTTCTCACCGACCAGCATGCCCTCGTACACCTCGGTGGACGGCTCGACGAAGAGAGTGCCGCGCTCCTGGAGGTTGAGCATCGCGAACGCGGTCGCCACCCCGGACCGGTCGGCGACCAGCGACCCGGTGTTCCGGGTACGCAGCTCGCCGAACCACGGCTCGTACGACTCGAAGACGTGGTGCAGGATGCCGGTGCCCCGGGTGTCGGTGAGGAACTCGGTGCGGAAGCCGATCAGACCCCGGGCCGGGACCAGCCACTCCATCCGGATCCAGCCGGTGCCGTGGTTGACGAGCTGCTCCATCCGGCCCTTGCGGGTGGCCAGCAACTGCGTGATGGCGCCGAGGTATTCCTCCGGGGCGTCGATGGTGAGCCGCTCCACCGGCTCGCAGGTCTTGCCGTCGATCTCCCGGGTCACCACCTGCGGCTTGCCGACGGTCAGCTCGTACGACTCCCGGCGCATCTGCTCGACCAGGATGGCCAGCGCCAGCTCGCCCCGGCCCTGCACCTCCCAGGCGTCCGGCCGGTCGGTCGGGAGGACCCGCAGCGAGACGTTGCCGATCAGCTCCCGGTCCAACCGGTCCTTGACCATCCGGGCGGTGACCTTGGCACCCTTGACCCGGCCGACCAGCGGCGAGGTGTTGGTGCCGATGGTCATCGAGATCGCCGGCTCGTCGACGGTGATCAGCGGCAGCGGCCGGGGGTCCTCCAGGTCGGCCAGGGTCTCGCCGATCATGATCTCCGGGATGCCGGCGACCGCGATGATGTCGCCCGGCCCGGCCGAGGTGGCCGGCTTGCGCTCCAGTCCCTCGGTCATCAGCAGTTCGGAGACCCGGACCCGCTCGACGGTGCCGTCGGTGCGGCACCAGGCCACCGTCTCGCCCTTGGTGATGGTGCCCTGACGGACCCGGCACAGCGCCAGCCGGCCGAGGAACGGCGAGGCGTCCAGGTTGGTCACGTGCGCCTGCAACGGCGCGGCCTCGTCGAAGGCCGGCGGCGGGATGGTGTCGAGCAGGCTGCGGAAGAGCGGCTCCAGCGAGCTGCTGTCGGCCGGCACGGTGCCGCCGGGGGGCTGGGTCAGCGAGGCGACGCCGTCCCGGGCGCAGGCGTAGATGATCGGGAAGTCGATCTGCTCGGCGTCCGCGTCCAGGTCCAGGAAGAGTTCGTACGTGTCGTCGACCACCTCCTTGATCCGGGCGTCCGGCCGGTCCACCTTGTTGATCACGAGGATGATCGGCAGCCGGGCCTGCAGCGCCTTGCGGAGCACGAACCGGGTCTGCGGCAGCGGGCCCTCGCTGGCGTCCACCAGCAGCAGCACCCCGTCGACCATGGTCAGCCCGCGTTCCACCTCGCCGCCGAAGTCCGCGTGCCCCGGGGTGTCGATGATGTTGATGGTGACCGGGCCGGAACCGTCCGCCGGCAGGTAGCGCACGGCGGTGTTCTTGGCCAGGATGGTGATGCCCTTCTCCCGCTCCAGGTCCATGGAGTCCATCACCCGGTCGGTCGGCTCGGCCCGGGCGGAGAACGCGCCGGACTGCCGCAGCATGGCGTCGACCAGGGTGGTCTTGCCGTGGTCGACGTGGGCGATGATTGCGACGTTACGAAGGTCCCCGCGGGTCTGCATGCCCTCCATCCTCTCGCCTGCGCGATCCGGGCCGGCGTCCGGGTTCCCCCTGAGGTAACCCCGCTCTCGGCGGGAATCGCTGTGCCATCACACCACGCGGCTGGCATGCTGGCCGGGGTGTTCGGGGGGTCGCCGTGCAGGATGTGTTGACGGTGGTGCGGGAGTTGCCACCGGTGCTGGTCTACCTGGCCGCAGCGCTGCTGGTGGCTACCGAGACGGCGGTGATCGTCGGCCTGGTGATGCCGGCCGAGGCGACCCTGCTGCTGGTCGGCTTCCTCGCGTACGCCGGGATGCTGCGGCTCGGCCCGGCACTGGTGGTGATGATTGTCGCAGCGGTGCTCGGCGACGCGCTGGCCTTCCGCAGCGGCCGGCGGCACGGCCCCCGGCTGCGGGCCGGCCGGTGGGGGAGCCGGGTCGGGGCGCAGCGCTGGGCGAAGGCCGACGCGATGCTGGCCCGGCTGGGCGGGCGCGGGGTGTTCGCCGCCCGCTGGGTGGCCTTCGCCCGGACCCTGGTGCCCCGGCTGGCCGGCAGTGCCGGGATGCCGTACCGGCGGTTCGCGCCGTGGAACCTGGCCGGGGTGGTGACCTGGGTCGGCGGTTCGGTGCTGGCCGGCTATCTGGCCGGGGAGTCGTACGAGACCGTCTCCCACTACCTGGGCAAGGCGACCGGCGCCGTACTGCTGCTGATCGTCTTCATCGTGGCCATCGTGCTGGTCGGCCGCTGGCTCGGCCGGAATCCCGACCCGGTGCGGTCGCTGCTGTCCCGGGCGGTCGCCCGGCCGCCGCTGCGCTGGCTCGCCCGGCGGTACGGGGTGCTGTTCTTCCTGCTGTCGATGCACATCGGGCCGGGCTGGACGCTGCTGGCCAACCTGGTCGCCGGGTTGGCGCTGCTCTTCGTGACCGGGCTCATCCTGGCCTGGCTGCTCGACCTGGTCGTCACGCACAGCGGGCTGTCGGTGGTCGACAGCGCGATAGCGGAGTGGTTCGCGTCCCGGCGTACCGAGGGGGTGGCCGAGCTGGCGCACGCGGCGATCGGCGCGCTGCGCGGTCCGGTGCTGATCCTGGTGGTGGCGCTGGTCGCCGCGGTGGTCGGCTGGCGTACCCGGCCGTGGCGGGTCGACCTGCTCAGCGTGCTCGGTACGGTCGGCGCCTTCGTACCGCTGCTGGTGCTGGTCCTGGTGACCGACGTCACCGGGCCGACCAGCGGCGCACCGGTACGGCTGCTGCCGGCCCAGAACGCGGTGGTCGCGGCCAGCCTCTGCACGCTGGCCTGGCTGCTGGCCCGGCAGAGCCGCTGGCCGATGGCGGTGGCGGCCTGGACGGTGGCGGCGGTCGGGGTGGTGACCATCGGCGCGGCCCGGCTCTACGTCGGCTGGAGTTCGGCCAGCGAGACGGTCACCTCGATGCTGCTCGGGGTGCTCTGGACCGCGGTCTTCATGGTCGCCTGGGCGACCCGGGACCGCGCGGTACGCGCCACCGGGGTTCAGCCCGGTCCGGCCACGGCAAACCGGCCCCGGCCGTCGGCGGGCGACGCCGGGCCGTCGGCGGGCGACGCCGGGCCGTCGGCGGGCGACGCCGGGCCGTCGGCGGGCGACGCCGGGCCGTCGATGAGCGGGGCGGGGCCGCCGGCGGAGCGGGCCGGGACGCCGGCCGTCGAGGAGGCGGCCCCGGCCAGCCGGCCGGTCGAGGCCCCCTGAGGTGTCGGCGTGCCTGTTATGGTGCGCCGGGAGATCTTGGGGGGACTCGATGACTGAGTGGCTACGCAGGACCGGCCTGGTGTCGGGGGCGGTGGTCCTGGCGCTCGCCACCGTGGTCGGTTGCGCCAACGGCGAGCCGGGGGGCGAGGGGGGCACGACCACGGTCGGGGCGGAGACCGACCCGTCCGTCGCCGCCGACCCGGTCGCAGCCGGCGAGCCGACGACCGAGCCGGAGCCGCCGGCCGTGGCGGGGCTCGGCGCCCGGCCGACCCCGTCGGCGACTCCGAGCCGCACCGCGAGCAAGAAGCCGGGGCCGCGGAAGGTCCCCAAGCCGCCGACCGAGACGAAGCTGCCCCCGCCGCCGCCGAAGCCCGAGACCGGCTGCACCAAGCCGCGCTACGAGGGCACCCAGGCCAGCCGGGCCCAGGTCAAGCAGGCCCTGACCGAGGCGGCCGGCCGGACCTACTGGCCGAGTTCGGCGCCGAGCATCCGGGTGCCGGTCGACCTGGTCAAGGCGACCGCCTGGCAGGAGAGCGGCTGGCAGTCGAACATCATCGCCTGCGACGGCGGGGTGGGGCTGATGCAGGTCATGCCGGACACCGCGGCCTTCGTCAACCAGCGCTTCGACCAGTCGTACGACATCGACGCCTACCGGGACAACGCCACCCTCGGGGCGAACTACCTGGCCTGGCTGATCAAGTACATCGGCGACGCCTTCTTCGAGAGCGACTACGGGGTATCCGCCGACGACTGCACCACCGAACTCAACTCCTGCCTGCTGAACGCGGTGATCTCGGCGTACAACTTCGGGCCGGGCGCGGTGGTGACCGACGACGGGCTGAAGATCCCCAACCCGCAGTACGTGCGTAACGTCCGTGCGCTGATGACGGAGTGTGAGTGCCTGGCCTTCTGAGGCTGGCGGCCGGCTGGCCGTCCTTTCCCGACCTCGGGTCGGTTGACCATTGCTTTTGCTCATATTGGCAGCTTGGACGACTGGACTCGGGCCATCGTCGCAGATACGGTCAGTAGTGAACCCCTACCTCCGAGTAAGGAGGGCTGATCGATGCGACTGCTCTGGCTCGCCGACGTGCTCCGGTCCGCCGGTCTCACCGTGCACGAGGTCGGCGGTTGGCGGAGTCGCGGCTCCACATCCTTCGATCCACACGGGATCATGTGCCACGAGACCCGCGGCTCACTGCGCTCCACCGACGCCGGCGAGATCTATGTCCTGCTCAACGGTTCCGCGACCGCGCCACCACCGATAGCCCAGCTCTACCTCTCGCGCACCGGGCACTGGCACGTGATCGCCTCCGGCCGGTGCAACCACGTCCGGGTCGGCTGGGCCGGACCGTTCAAGGGGGTCGGCAACTCCGGCCTGATCGGCATCGAGGCGCAGCACGCCCTCGGCGAGCCCTGGACCGACCGGCAGTACGACTCCTACGTGCGCGGCGTACGGGCGCTGCGCGACCGTACCGGCTGGGGGATCGCCGGCCACAAGGAGCACCAGCCGGCCGGCTACGGACACCCGAGTGTCAAGACGGACCCGAGCTTCAACATGAACCAGTTCCGGCGCGACGTCGCCGCATCGTCCGGAGGGGAGAACATCATGCCGGCACTGTCCGATCAGGAGCAGGAACAACTGCTCAAGTTCGCCAAGGACAACAACTACCTGCTGTGGCAGGGCGCGCAGAAGCCGGACGGCAGCGGCCGTACCGACATCCGGCAGCACTTCTACACCATCGAGGGGATGCTGACCGAGGTCAAGGCCAACCAGATGAGCATGCTCGGCAAGGACTGGGTCAACGAGCAGCAGATCATCGACGGCGTGCTCAACGGGCTGGGCTCGAAGGACCTCGACGACGCGGCGGCCGCGCTGCGGGCGGCGTTCGGCGACCGGATCGGGGAGCTGGCCGCCAAACTCACCGCGACCTGAGCACCCTCTCCACCTCCGGTGCGACGTCCCGGCGGCCCGGTCAGCCGGCCGTGCGGCGGCGTAGCCAGGCGTCCTCGGCGAGGTAGTCGAAGTAGTCGGTGCGGTAGTTCTGCGCGAGATCGGGGAAGACGGTCCGCCAGTCCCGGCCGTGCGCGGCGTCCACCAGCCACCGTACGGTCTCCGGCAGCGAGTCGAGATAGCTGGTCACCGGGCGGTAGCCGAGCTGGCGTTCCGCCAGGCTCATGTCCAGCACCACCGGGTACGGCGTCGACCACGGCGTCTCGCCGACCGGTGGTGCCGGCGAGGGGCCGTCGATCAGCACGTCCTCCGCACCGTGGTCCAGCACCGCGTGCACGGCGGCGCCGATCTCGCGTACGGTCGGCGGCTCCGGGTCGCCGGCGTTGAGCACCCGGGCCCCGGGCTCGGCGGCGGAGAGCCGGATCAACTCGGCGAGGTTGGCCGTGGAGACCGGATGGAACCGGCTCTGCCCGGCGTACGCCAGCACCCGTACCGGCCGGTTGTCCAGCGCGCGTTTGACGAAGTGCCACTCACGCGGGTGCACGGTGTGCGGCCCGTGGATCGCGCCGGCCCGCAACAGGGTGGTCGGCAGCACCGCTCCGGCGGCGAGCAGCTCGCGCTCCAGGGCCGCCTTGCCGGCCGCGTACGTGTCGTCGCCCGCCGCCGCGTCCGGGTCGAGCGGTGCGACGGTGGGCTGGGTCTCGGCGATCGGCACCGGGAACCGGACCCCTTCGGCGCCGAATCCCCGGCCGGCGTCGTCCAGGTAGACCCCGGCGGTGGAGACGACCACGGCCGAACCGATCCGGTCGGCGAGCCGGAGCAGTTGGCGGGCGTGCCGGGCGTCGTACGCGACGGTGTCGACCAGGACGTCGCAGCCGTCGCCGACCGCGACCGCCAGCCCGGCGTCGTCCGCACGGTCCAGCGGGACCAGCTCGACGTTCCAGTCCGGCGGCCACGGTGCTCCGGCCCGCAGGCCTCGGGCGGCGGCCCGGACGTGCCAGCCGTCGGCGACCAGGGCACGGACCGCAGCCCGGCCGACCTGGCCGGTGGCGCCGACAACCAGGGCGAGCTTCTCCATAGCGTCACGCTAGATCTCCGCACGGAGGCGTGCGAGCACTTCAGCTCTCAGCCAAAACTGCCGACCGTCGATGCCGCAAGAGCACCTCGTACCCGGGTCGATCCCGGCCGGCGCGGGCGTGGTGTCGGTGGACGAACCTCGCCACCGGCGGGACGTACCGGGCGCCGAGGGTCGGCGCGGCCGGCGCGGTCGCGCCCCGGGGCACCGAGCCGGGCCGAAGATCTCCCACACCCCCGGACGCTTACCGGCAGGCAGCATGGCGTCCGCTCCCATCCGCAGCCGATATTGCACAACAGTTCTTGCGCAACTCTTCTTGTGTATGTCAGTCTGGCCGCATGAACAGAGAGGTACGCCAGGTCACCGACTCCCGGGTGCTGGCCGCCATGTCCCACCCGCTGCGCCGCCGCCTGATGGACGTGCTTAAGGTCTACGGTCCGGCCACGGTCAGCTCGCTGGCCGAGCGCACCGGGCAGGCGGTGGCGAACGTCAGCCACCACCTGAAGGTGCTCGCCGCCGCCGACCTGGTCGAGGAGGCACCGGAACTCGCCCGGGACCGCCGGGAGCGGTGGTGGCGGCTGGTCTCGGCCGGACTGCGCTGGTCCAGCGCCGACTTCGCCGACGACCCGGCCAGCGAGGCCGTGCAGCAGGCCGCCGTCTCGCTGAACCTGGACCGCCAGGTCGGCCTGGTCCGGGACTGGCACGCCGCCGCTGAGGAGCAGCGGGCCGCCTGGGCGGAGGCGCCGTTCTCCACCGACCGCTGGCTGCGGCTCACCCCGGCCGAACTGGCCGAGTTCGAGGCCGAACTGCTCGCCCTGCTGTCCCGGTGGGGTGACCGCGAGCTTCCCGACGACGGGCAGGGCCGCGAGCCGGTCTTCTTCTTCGCCCACGGCATCCCGGCCCAGCCGTGAACCGGCCAGGCCGCCCGGCTCGGACCGGCACCTGAGACCCCGCCGGCGACGAGGAGACGAAATGAGCCTGCTGCGGCAACGGGACTTCCGGCTGCTCTGGGTCGGCCAGGCCGGCAGCACCTTCGGCGCCAGCGTCACCAGCGTGGCGCTGCCGCTGGTGGCGGTCGCCACCCTCGGCGCCAGCACCTTCCAGGTGGCGCTGCTGACCGCCGCCGCGTGGCTGCCCTGGCTGCTGGTCGGGCTGCCGGCCGGCGCCCTGGTGGACCGGCTGCGCTGCCGGCCGGTGATGGTGACCTGCGACCTGGTCGCCGCGCTGCTCTTCGCCAGCGTGCCGGTCGCCGGCTGGCTCGGCGTACTCACCATCGGGCACCTGCTGGCCGTCGCGCTGGCCGGCGGCACCGTGAGCGTCTTCTTCAAGACCGCGTACCAGGTCTACCTGCCCACCCTGCTGGACCGGACCGACCTGGCCGAGGGAAACGCGAAGCTCCAGGGCACCGAGGCGGTGGCCCAGGTGGCGGGTCCGGGTGCGGCCGGCCTACTCGCCAGCCTGGTCGGTGCCGCGACCGCGCTGCTGATGGATGTGCTCGGCTTCCTCGGCTCGGCCGCCTGCCTGCTGTCGATCCGGCGCCAGGAGCCACGCCGCGCCGTCGATCCGGCGGCGGGCCTCGGCCGGCAGATCGCCGAGGGGGTACGGTTCACCGCCCGCGATCCCTACCTGCGGGTGCTTACCGTCTGGGGTGCGGTCAGCAACCTCGGCCTGGTCGGCTACCAGGCGATCCTGGTCGTCTTCCTGGTCCGCGAGGTCGGGGTTGGTCCCGGTACGGTCGGCGGCCTGGTCGCCGTGATGAGCCTCGGCGGGGTCGTCGGCGCCGCCATCGCCACCCCGCTGTCCCGGCGCCTCGGCAGCGCCCGCGCGCTGCTGCTCTGCGCCCTCGGCGCGGAACCGTTCGGGCTACTGATCCCGCTGACCGCCCCCGGTGCCCGGCTCGGCCTGCTGGTGCTGGCCGGGATGGTGATCGGCGCCGGAGTTGTCGCCGGCAACGTGATCAAGGCAGGCTTCCGCCAGGCGTACGTGCCGCACCGGCTACTCGGCCGGGTCAGCGTGACCATGCAGGTGGTCAACCTCGGCACCATGCCGCCCGGTGCCGTGCTCGGCGGCGCGCTCGGTACGGCGCTCGGCCTCCGCCCGGCGATGTGGGTGATCACCGCCGGGCTGGCGCTGAGCGGGCTGATCCTGCTGATCGGCCCGCTGCGCAAGCGCCGCGACCTGCCCGAGCCGCAGCATGATACGGAGCCGGCGGCACCGGCCCGCGCGGCGCGTAGCGAGATGGTCAGCGCGGCTGCACGTTAGCCGCCTGCGGGCCCTTCTCGCCCTGGGTGACGTCGAACTCGACCTTCTGCCCCTCGTTGAGCTCGCGGTAGCCGGACGACGCGATCGCGGAGTAGTGGACGAACACGTCCGGCCCTCCGCCGTCCTGCTCGATGAAGCCGAAGCCCTTTTCCGAGTTGAACCACTTGACGGTTCCGGTTGCCATGGGTGTCTCCTTAGCGGCGCGCCCGGTGCGTGGCGTGCCCTGTACGTCACCGACAGTAGCCTCCCTGCGTACTCGGTGCGGGCGGAAGTCGGGAGTCGTACAAACCTCCGGCGTAGGCCGGACGGCGGAGTCACCCCGAGATCGAGTCAGGGTTGCCGGCGTCGCTTACCAGGGCTCGACCCGGATGTCCGGTTGGCGTTCCGTCCGTAACGTTCCTGACGTGGCGGACTGGCTGGTTCAGGTGGGGGAACTGCCGTCGGGAGTCTTTCTGGCGGTGCTCGGCGGAGTCATGTTGCTGGACGCGATTCCGCTGCTCGGCGTACTCGTGCCCGGCGACGTCGCGGTACTGGCCGCGGTGGGGGTCGGTCGGCCGGCCAGTCTGGGGGCGTTCCTGGCGGTGATCGGCGGCTGCCTCGGCGGCTGGTCGCTCACCTTCTTCGCCGGTCGGCGGTTCGGCGCGCGGCTGCGGCGTAGCCGTACCGGGGCGTGGATCGGGGAGGCGCGCTGGTCGGCCGCCGAGCGGATTCTCAGCAGTGGTGGGGGCCGGATGGTGATGGTGGCGCCCTTCCTGCCGGTGCTGAACGCGCTGCTGCCGCTCGCCGCGGGCGGGCTGCGGATGTCGTACCGGCGGTTCCTGAGCTTCGCGGCGGTCGGTGCGGTGCTCTGGGCCGGGCTCTACATGGTGCTCGGCATCCTGGCCCGGTCGGTCGGCGGCCTGCTGCCCGGCGAGTCGTTCGCGCTGGTGGGCACGGTGGGCTTCGGGATGATCTTCGGCGGCCTCGTCCTGCTGGGCGTACGCCGCCGACTCGCCTCGACGGTCCAGGGCTGACAGTGCGGATGGCGGGGGGTCGGGGGGGGTGACCGGGTGGCGCCGGCGGGCTGGGGCGGCCGGCCGGCACCACCCGGGGGACGCGGATCGCGGTCACGGGGGTGCCAGGACGGGCTGGGGCAACGGCCGGTCGGGGACGTGGTCGCGCAGCCGGGTCGGACCGGCGGCCGGTCGGGGGTGACCGGCCGCCGGGGCCGGCTGTCGACTCCGGGTGAAACCCTCGGCCGGCGGTGACAGCGGCCCGGGCGATGTCGCCGGCCAGGGCTGGCCGGGTACCGGCTGGCATACTGGGTTGCCATGGTGTTGTCGCGGCGCTGGGCCGGTTTCCTGATCCTGGTCGGCGTGTGGACCTGGGTGATCTGGCCCCGGTTCGCCGTCGCGATCTGGAACGACGCCCGGGCCTGGTCGACCGGGGAGATCGGGCAGGGCAGCCCGACGAGCTTCCTGTGGGTGCACGCGCTGCTGATCGGGGCGTCCCTGGCGATCGGCACCGCGGTCGGCGTGCTCGGCGTACGCGGCTGGTGGGCCGGACGGACTCCTCGGTCCTGAGCGGGCCTCGGCCCCTGAGCCCGTCCCCGCGCTGGACCGCGGCCGGGCGCCGGCCGGCGTTCCCCCGTCATCACCACCGCCGGCCGGCGAGTCATGGGCCCCGGTGTCGAACCGGGCACACCGCCAGAATGAGTGGCGGCCGAGCAGCCAACGCCCGCGCCCATGGAGTCCACAGTGGATGGCATCGAGGCCTCGCCGGGAGTCGAACCCGCATCACCCGCTTTGCAGGCGGGGCGCCCCACCGGGGACGAAACGAGGCCGGGCGGTGCCCGACGATCGGGCTCGACGTGCGGGTGGGAGGACTCGAACCTCCTCAGCGCGAAGCACCTGTTCTACAGACAGGCCCGACTCTCCAGCGTCGGCGCACCCGCGTGGGGTGACTGGCGGGACTCGAACCCAGCGACCTCCGGATCCACAGTCCGGCGCTCTTCCGGCTGAGCTACAGTCACCATCGCGGCCTTACGGCCAGTACCCGGACCTGGGATCGAACCAGGGACCTCCTCGGTGTGAACGAGGCGCTGCCACCACTGAGCTATCCGGGCATCGCTCCACGCGCATCCGGGAGCGAAGTAGCGCCGACGGGATTCGAACCCGCGAAATCCAGGGTGAAAGCCTGGCGACTCTTGCCACTCGTCCACGGCGCCACGTGCGTGTTCCGAGCTGGACTCGAACCAGCGACCCTCGCGATGTCGACGCGATGCTCTTCCGACTGAGCTACCGGAACGGGGGCGGGACCGGGAGTCGAACCCGGGGCCTGCGGTTTATGAGACCGCCGCGCTACCACTGCGCTATCCCGCAGTACGCCGCCAGGGACTTGAACCCTGAACCCACGCATTAAGAGTGCGTTGCTCTGACCATTGAGCTAGCGGCGCGAGACATGTGCTGGAGGAAGGCGGAGGAGTCGAACCCCTGTCGTTGCCGACACCCCGGTTTTCAAGACCGGTCGCCCGCCGCCGGGCGGCGCCTTCCGAGAGTTTGGCGGACCCCCGGGGTATGCCCGACCCCGGGGGTCCTGAAGTTCCACCCGTTCGCACGCCAGCGGCGTTTAAGCTCCACGATCAGTCTGCAGTCGACGTGCTTTGCCATTAAGCGACCGCCGCAGGGAGAGCGGCAGACTGGACTCGAACCAGCATCTCGTCGAGGTTGTCGTGGTCGGTAGATCTGGCGATCGGTGGGGGTGCTGAGCCTGGAGCGATAGTCTCAGCCTGCTCGGTGCCGGTCTGCCTCTACCGGTTGGGCTACCTCGGCCCGAAGTGCCGAGGGGAGGACTTGAACCTCCACTGGAACCGTCACCGTTGATGAGCCTGACAGGTCAGCCTCAGTCTCGGCGCATCTCGCGCCACCCCCCGCTCCACGGGGGTGCCTGGGAGACTACCCGAACAGGTAGCCGAACACCTCGTCGCCGACGGTGCGGTCCTCGACGGTGGTGCTGTTGGCCTCCTCGCGGGCCACCTTCACCGCCTCCAGCAGCTTGTCGACCCGGCCGCGCAGCACCTTGACCCGTTCGGCCGGCAGGGCGCCGGAGAGCTTCACCGTGGTCCAGGTGCCCACCGGTACGTCCTCGGTGTAGACCTCGACCTGCGCCGGGTGCTTCTCGGTCGCCTCGGCCTTGACGTGGTTGCGGTGCACCTTGCGCATCTTCTGGGTCTGGCTCGGCGTACTCGCGTAGCAGCCGCGGTCGGGGTCGAACTCCCACCGCTCCGCCGCGTCCAGGGTGGCCAGCCCGTCGACGAAGGTACGCAGGTCGACGAGCTGCTTCTCCAGGAAGAGCAGATAGGTGACCGGTGCCTGGCGGACCAGCGTCCGCCCGTCGACCACCACGTCGGCCTTGGCGGTGGCGTTGCCGGTGTCCTGGAGGAACTGGAGGTCGAAGAGTCGACCCATGGTGGTGGCGACCTCGTCGAGGACCTCCTGGACGGTGTACTGCACCCGGGTCGACTCCGGCGGCAACTGCTCGCGGATGTCGTCGGCGAACGGCTGGTAGGTCCGGGAGATGCCGGAGAGCGGCGGCGCCTTCTGGGTACGCCGGTGCGCGTCGGTGAGCTCCCGCTTGGCCTGCGGCTTGAAGCCCTGCACCAGCGCGTTGACCTTGTGCAGTTCGGTGGGATTGGGCACCATGATCCTCTCGGTCTCGTCGGGCAGACGATAGTCGTCGCCGCCACGTACGGCGACCCGGTCGAAGTCGGGACGGCCGGACTTGAACCGACGACGTTCTCAGCTCCCGGCCAGGCAATCCGCCAAGGTGAGCTATATCTCGCTCAAAGTTTCAATCTCGATATCATCACATCCGCGACGATTGTAGGTACGTACCGCGTGGCAGTTTGCGCAAACAAGGTCGCACTTGGCGATCTCTTTCCAGACAGCTCGCCCGGCAGCCCGGCGAGCCAGGCTGGCAACATTGTCCCGCTTCTGCTCGCCGGGCCTATGGTCGAACTGCATTGCGGCCGGGTGGTAGCGGTTACCGCAGTCCATGCATGGGTTCTCCGCTTTGAAGGCGCGAACTGCCTGTAAGACCTCCATTCGGAGCTGCGTTTTACGCGCCTCTCGACGCAACGAATGTTTGGCCCAACTCTCTGCGTCGATCACCTTTCGGCAAGGACGACACTGGTGCTGTAATCCGTCGCGCGTACGCGCGTTCTTCTGAAAGTCAGAGAATGGCTTATGCGCCTTGCATCGACCGCATTTCTTCACAACAGCATGGTACTAGGACCAACTTGATTGCCGCACCCCCAGTGCGGCGCGCTACCAAGCTGCGCCACGTCCCGATGTCGTACCCCTGGGAGGATTCGAACCTCCGCTCGACACGGCTTCGTAGGCCGCCGCTCTATCCACTGAGCTACAAGGGCAGGAAGCGGAAGGAGAGGGATTCGAACCCTCGCCGGCGGTGCGCCGGTCCGCCTTAGCGGGGCGGTGCCATCGACCTCTCGGCCATCCTTCCGAACCGCGCCGACGGCGCGTACGTACCCGGAGCAGGAGTCGAACCTGCAACACACTGGTTCTGAGCCAGCGGCCTCTTCCGTTGGGCTACCCGGGCATGGGTGAACCTTTTTCAACCTCCCCTTGCGGTCCGTCAGCCGCAGGGTCGGACGCGGTGTGTGAGCGCCGCGCGGTTCAGGTTGAAAATGGTTCAGTGGAGTGACGCGGGATCGAACCGCGCACGCGCAGCTTGCAAGGCAACACTGTGCACCAGCACCCACCCCGAAGTGCCCTCGGCGCGACTCGAACGCGCACGTGACCAGGCTCTCGACCTGGCGCCTCTACCAATTGGGCCACGAGGGCATCGCGCTTCCGGACAAGGATTTGAACCTCGATTTCCTGAATCAGAATCAGGTGTCCTGCCAGTTGGACGATCCGGAAATGGCGGCCGGCGGGGAAATCCGCCGGCCGCCGTCAGCGCCGGGTCAGCGCGGCCCAACTGGGGACCGTCGCCGCCGACCGCAGCACCATGCCCGCCTCGGCGGGGGTGCGGTCTGCCTTGCGCTGATTGCAGCCGTCGCAGGACGCGACGGTGTTGGTCCAGGTGTTCCGGCCTCCACGGGAGCGGGGCAGGATGTGGTCGACGGTGCTCGCGTGACCACCGCAGTAGCCGCACCGGCGGCCGTCCCGAGTGAGCACACCCGACCGGGACCAGGCCGGTCCCGAGCTGAAGCGCCACCTGGTGAGGACGTACTTCACCAGGCGGACCACCGTCGGCACCGGGTAGACCCCGATCAGCCGGTCCGGTACCGCCTCGTGCACCTCGGCGACGCGCCGGACCAGCATCCGTACGGCGTGCCGGAGACTGACCCGGTGGAGCGGGCCGAGGTCGGCGTTGATGACCAGTACGTCCACCGGATACCTCCTTCTCTCGTCGATGTCACGCGACTCTCGTCACGGAACTCCCCGCACGGGGTTCGGAGCGGCTACCGGGATTTGAACCCGGGACCTCCACCATGGCAAGGTGGCGCGCTGCCAACTGCGCTACAGCCGCGTGGGAAAATGCTCCGGGTGCGATTCGAACGCACACTGTGCGCGTTTTGAGCGCGCTGCCTCCTACCGTTGGGCTACCGGAGCGGGTGGCCGGGGAAGCTGGACTCGAACCAGCACGAGCGTTACCGTCTCCCGGTCCAAAGCCGGGCATGTTGCCAGTTACACCATTCCCCGTCGGGGTACTGCCGAACGGCCACGGAGAATCGAACTCCGGTCCTCTGGGTGGAAGCCAGGCGCTCTGCCGCCCCGCTATGGCCGCGATGTCGTGCGTAGACCGTGCCGGAATCGAACCGGCCTTCTCCAGAGTGAGAGTCTGGCGAGATAACCACTACTCCAACGGTCCGGGCGGGGGCGGAGTCGCCCCGAATACACTGAAACTCGTCCGGGACCCGAGAATCGAACTCGGTGTCTCCTGTTCCCAAAACAGGCGGGTCAGCCGTCTCCCTCGCCCCGGATCGGCCCGGCCGGCGCGGTGGTACGGCGCCGGCCGGGCATCATCTATGCCATCCACTGTGGAGTTCTCAACGTGGTACCGGTCCCGCCGGCCGAGGT
Source organism: Plantactinospora sp. ZYX-F-223 (assembly GCF_039649625.1). Taxonomy (NCBI): domain Bacteria; kingdom Bacillati; phylum Actinomycetota; class Actinomycetes; order Micromonosporales; family Micromonosporaceae; genus Plantactinospora; species Plantactinospora sp. ZYX-F-223. The sequence continues at coordinate 28,296 of NZ_JBDJAV010000064.1, forward strand.
CGGGGGAGAAGCAGGGGTGACAGGACTCGAACCTGCAACCTTCGGATTTGGAGGCCGCTGCGCTGCCAGTTGCGCCACACCCCTGTGTGGTGAAAGCCCGTGGGCAAAAGAAACGCCGCCCGGTCCCGGGTCTGGGAGGGCGGCGTAGACGCGAGTGGAGTCGCGTTACGTCCGCCAGCCGCCCAGCTCGGCACATTCGCCGGCGCTTAGGTGGACGGGGCGCCCGAGCATGGCGTAGCCCGCCGGAACGTACGGCTTCTGCCGCCACGCTCGCGATGAGGCCTGCCACAACATCGGATGCTCCCTGTCGTTTCGGTGTCGCTTTGTTGATCGCTGTGGTAACTACGGTAGGGGCCGCTCCCGCGCGGAGCAACATCTTTTTCGGCTTTTCCCCGCACCGTCCGGTCGGCGGGCGGCAATAGCCGCTCAGCATCGTTGCCGGCACCGGTGGACCGCGGTGCCGGCAACGAGCACATCGGACTCAGCGGACCTGTTCGACCAGGCGGGTCACCGCGGCCGCCACCACGTCGGGCGCCTGGGCCTGCGGGAAGTGACCCACTCCGGGCACCATCACCACCTCGGCTCCGAGCTGTTCGCCGATCCAGTGCGCCTCGGCCGCCGGGTCCTTCCAGTCCACGTCGGCCGCGCCCATCACCACGACGGCGGGGGCCGAGACCTCGGGCAGCCGTTGCCGGGCCGGTTCGTGCGAGGTGCGGGTGGTCTGCACGAAGGCCGGCCAGTGTCCCGGCCGGCGCAGGTTGTCGCGCACCCGGGCGAGGTGCTGCTGGTAGCCCTCGGGCTTGGTGCCGGGCAGCCACTTCGGGTAGTAGCCGAGGAAGGCCGCCGGGCCCCAGGGCCGGACGAGCATGATCCGGAACAGCAGGTTCATCACGGCCGCCCCGGCGGGGTTCCGGACGAACGGGCCGAGCAGGGCGAGGCCGCGTACCTTCGCCGGGGCGTCGGCGGCGGCGATCACGGCGGCTCCGGCGCCCATGGAGTTGCCGACCAGGTATCCGGACCCGCCGAGTTCGTCGAGGAGGGCGAGCAGGTCGCTGGCGAGCGCGACGTCGTCGTACCGCGAGAAGCTGGTGTCGCTGTCGCCGTGCCCCCGGATGTCCATGACGGCCACCCGGTAGCCCGCCTCGACCAGCTTCGGCGCGAGCAGCCGGTACGACTGGCGCAGCTCGCCCATCCCCGGTGTGCAGATCACCAGCGGGCCGTCGCCGTCCCAGAGGTCGTACGCGATGCGCCCCTCCGGGCGGCGAAGGTAGTGGGTGTCAGTCATAGCTTTAAAGCTACACCCATTAGCTAACCGCGCCAAGAGCCGACGCGTCCCGAGCGGCCGGACTCACCAGCCCCGGGCGCGCCACTCCGGTAGCGACGGCCGCTCGGCGCCGAGCGTGCTGTCCCGACCGTGGCCCGGATAGAACCAGGTCGCGTCCGGCAGCCGGTCGAAGATCTTCTGCTCCACGTCGTTGATCAGCGAGCCGAACCGCACCGGATCCCGGTCGGTGTTGCCCACCCCGCCCGGAAACAGCGAGTCCCCGGTGAACAGGTGCGTCCCGTCGACCTCGTCCCGATAGAGCAGCGCGACGGAGCCGGGGGTGTGTCCGACGATGTGGATCACCTCTAGTTCGCGGTCGCCGACCCGGATCCGGTCGCCGTCGGTGAGCGGTTCGGAGGGGATCGGCAGCCCGTCCGCGTCGTCGGCGTGCACCAGCGACCGGGCCCCGGTGCTGGCCACCACCTCTTCCAGCGCGACCCAGTGGTCCATGTGCCGGTGCGTGGTGACCACGGCGGCCAGCCCGCCGTCGCCGATCAGTTCCAGTAGTCGGGGTGCCTCGTTGGCCGCGTCGATCAGCACCTGTTCGCCGGTCGAGGCGCAGCGCAGCAGGTACGCGTTGTTGTCCATCGGGCCGACCGAGAGCTTGCTGACGGCGAGGCCGGTCAGCTCGCGTACGTCGGGTGGGCCGTCGGCGACGACGTCTCCGGTGTAGCTCATGTTCGGGTGCCTCCGAGTTGGTCGGCGGAGCAGAGTCGGGTCGGCGGATCAGATCCAGGGCGGGGGTGCCGGCAGCGGCCCGGCGGGCGTGACCACGAGGCCGGTACCGCTGTTCCGTCCGGTCAGCCAGCCGGCCAGTTCGTGCGCCGGGCCGGCGACGGTGCGCAGTTCCGGGCCGCTGTCCGGGGCCGGGATGCCGACCGGCCGGCCCCGCCCGGTGTGGACGGTCAGCGGTTGCCCGGTCTCCGCCGGCAGCAGCACCAGGGCGAGTGGATCGTCCCGCTCGGCCAGGTCGTGCACCACCTCGTGCAGCAGTCGCTGGCTGAACGCGTCCGGCCAGTCGGCGGTCCGGTAGCCGGCGGCGAGGTCGACGTGGTGCACCTCCACCTCGCGCAGCCGCCCCCAGGCCAGGGTGGCGGCGGGCCGCAGCCCCCGGGCGGAGCGGACCTGTGCGGCCCAGGCGTCCGCGGGCAGCACCCGGGCGGCCTCGACGAACCGTTCCGCGCTGGCCCGCAGGTCGGCGAGCTGGACGGCGGCCGGCCGGGCCGCGCCGGCGGCGATGTCCGCGTTCCGGGCCGCCGGGTTCGGGTACTGCGGGATGTCCTCGCCGGTACGCGCCGAGGTCAGCAGGTTGACGAAGCTGTCGGCGTTCCGGGCGAGGTGGCTGAGCACGTGTCCCCGGGTCCAACCGGGGAGCAGGGACGGCTCGCCGATCGCCGCCTCGTCGAGCCCGTCGACGGTCCGCAACAGCCGGTCCGTCGCCCGGTCCACCTCGGGCAGCAGCGCGAGTGGGTCGAGTGTCACGACTCACGACGATAGCGCTCGACGACCGGAGGGGCCCGGACGCCTCCGCCGGGAGTGGCGGGCGGAATTGGCTTTCGGTCTGGCCGGAGCAGCACCTACCGTCGACACCACACCCGCATGGCGTGAGGAGGTGGGATGCATGCCGGTCGCAGTGCGCGGGGCCACCGTTTCCACTTCTGAATTCGACTGCTGAATTCCACTCCTGACGACAAGGGTTGACATGACCTTCGATCTCGCGTCCCTCGGCTGGGACGCGTCCGCGGCCGCGGCGTACCTGGACCGCGGCGACGAACTACGGCCGGGGCGGGTCGTCCGGGCCGACCGGGGGATCTGCACGGTGCTCGTCACGGCCGGACCGGTCCGGGCCAGTCTCGGTGGCGGGGTGCTGGTCGCAGCCGCCCGGGACGCCGTCAACCTGCCCTGTGCGGGGGACTGGGTGCTGGTCCGGGACTGGCCGGACGGGCGACTGACCGTGGAGACGGTGCTGCCCCGGCGTACCGCGATCGTGCGGCGGACCGCCGACAAGGACTCGACCGGCCAGGTGTTGGCGGCCAACGCCGATGCGGCGGCGGTGATCGAGCCGCTGCATCCGTCGCCGGACGTGGCCCGGATCGAGCGGCTGCTCGCGCTGGCCTGGGAGTCCGGCGCCACCCCACTGCTGGTGCTCACCAAATGTGACCTGGTGGCCGATCCGGCGGCGGTGGCCGAGCAGCTCGGCGAGGCGGCGCCGGGCGTCGAGGTGCTGCCGGTGAGCGCCCAGCGCGGTACCGGGCTGGCCCGGCTGCGCCCGTGGGTCGCCGCCGGCCGGACCCTGGCGCTGCTCGGGCCGTCCGGTGCCGGCAAGTCGACGCTGGTGAACGCGCTGGCCGGCGCGACGGTGATGACCACCCAGGGGGTACGCGGGGTGGACGGCAAGGGCCGGCACACCACCACGCACCGGCAACTGATCCCGATCCCGGGCGGGGGAGCGGTGCTGGACACCCCGGGCGTGCGGGCGGTGGGTCTGCTCGACGCGGCGGTCGGGCTGGACCAGGCCTTCGCCGACGTGGCCGCACTCGTCGCCGCCTGCCGGTTCGCCGACTGCGGGCACCGGGGCGAGCCGGGCTGCGCGATCCAGGGCGCGCTGGAGACCGGCGAGCTGAGCCCGCGGCGCTGGGCGAGCTGGCAGAAACTCCAGCGCGAGGTGGCGTACGAGACACGCCGTCGGGACGCGCGGCTGGCGGCCGAGGAGCGGTACAAATGGAAGCGGATTCGCAAGGAGCAGCGGAGTCGGGGCGGCCCGGGGCGGTGAGCTGCCGGGATCGGGGGCGTTGACCTGCGGGAATCTGCCGGCGGGGAAAACTGTCATACGCCGGGGCTAGAGTTGCCGAGGCGCTTCTCTGCGCCACCAAATCGGACAGAACATATCTTTTCTCCCCGGGAGTGCGCGGACAGTGGCCGACCGACTGATCATCCGTGGCGCGCGTGAACACAACCTGCGCGACGTCAACCTCGACCTGCCACGCGACGCCCTGATCGTCTTCACCGGGCTCTCCGGTTCCGGCAAGTCCAGCCTGGCCTTCGACACGATCTTCGCCGAGGGCCAGCGACGTTACGTGGAGTCGCTGTCGTCGTACGCCCGGCAGTTCCTCGGCCAGATGGACAAGCCGGACGTCGACTTCATCGAGGGCCTGAGCCCGGCCGTCTCGATCGACCAGAAGTCCACCTCGCGCAACCCGCGCTCCACCGTCGGCACCATCACCGAGGTCTACGACTACCTCCGGCTGCTCTTCGCCCGGGTCGGCGAGCCGCACTGCCCGATCTGCGGCGAGAAGATCTCCAAGCAGAGCCCGCAGCAGATCGTCGACCGGGTGCTGGCGATGGACGAGGGCACCCGGTTCATGGTGCTGGCGCCGGTGGTGCGCGGCCGCAAGGGCGAGTACGTCGACCTCTTCGCCGAACTCCAGGCCAAGGGTTACGCCCGGGCCCGGGTCGACGGGGTGGTCTATCCGCTGACCGAGCCGCCGAAGCTGAAGAAGCAGGAGAAGCACACCATCGAGGTGGTGGTGGACCGGCTCACCGTCAAGGGGAGTGCCAAGCAGCGGCTCACCGACTCGGTGGAGTCCGCGCTCGGGCTCTCCGGCGGGCTGGTGCTGCTCGACTTCGTCGACCTGCCCGAGGACGACCCGGGGCGGGAACGGCGCTACTCCGAGCACCTGGCCTGCCCCAACGACCACCCGCTGGCGATCGAGGACCTCGAACCCCGGGTCTTCTCCTTCAACGCCCCGTACGGCGCCTGCCCCGAGTGCACCGGGCTGGGCACCAAGAAGGAGGTCGACGCCGAACTCGTCGTACCCGATCCGGAGCGGACGCTGCGCGAGGGTGCTGTCCAGCCGTGGTCCGGCGGGCACACCCAGGAATACTTCCTCCGCCTGTTGCAGGCGTTGGGCGAGGCCGAGCACTTCGACCTCGACACCCCGTGGCGGGCGCTCCCGTCCCGGGCGCAGAAGACCATCCTGCACGGCTCCGGCGACCAGGTGCACGTGCGCTACCGCAACAAGTACGGCCGCGAGCGCTCCTACTACACCGGCTTCGAGGGCGTGGTGCAGTGGATCGAGCGGCGGCACAACGACACCGAGTCGGACTGGTCCCGCGACAAGTACGAGGGGTACATGCGGGACGTGCCCTGCCCGGTCTGCCGGGGCAGCCGGCTCAAGCCGGAGGTGCTGGCGGTCACCCTGGGCGGGCGGAACATCGCCGAGGTCTGCGCACTGTCGGTCGGCGAGTGCGCGGAGCTGCTCGGTGGGATGACCCTGACCGACCGGCAGAAGATGATCGCCGAGCGGGTGCTCAAGGAGATCAACGCCCGGCTCCGCTTCCTGGTCGACGTCGGCCTGGACTACCTGTCGCTGGACCGGCCGGCCGGCACCCTCTCCGGCGGCGAGGCGCAGCGGATCCGGCTCGCCACCCAGATCGGCTCCGGTCTGGTCGGGGTGCTCTACGTGCTGGACGAGCCGTCGATCGGGCTGCACCAGCGGGACAACCACCGGCTGATCGAGACGCTGGTCCGGCTCAAGGGGCTGGGCAACACGCTGATCGTGGTGGAGCACGACGAGGACACCATCAGGACGGCCGACTGGATCGTCGACATCGGGCCGGGGGCCGGCGAGCACGGCGGCAAGATCGTGCACAGCGGTTCGGTGCCGGAGCTGCTGGCCAACACCGACTCGGTGACCGGGGCGTACCTCTCCGGGCGCCGGTCGATCCCGACCCCGCAGGGGCGCCGGCCGCAGATGCCGGGCCGGGAGCTGGTGGTGCAGGGTGCGCGCGAGCACAACCTGCGGAACCTGACCGTCTCGTTCCCGCTCGGCCAGTTCATCGCGGTCACCGGGGTCAGCGGTTCGGGCAAGTCGACGCTGGTCAACGACATCCTCTACGCCGTACTCGCCAACCAGATCAACGGGGCCCGGCTGGTGCCCGGCCGGCACACCCGGATCACCGGCCTGGAGCACGTCGACAAGGTGGTCGGGGTCGACCAGTCGCCGATCGGGCGTACCCCGAGGTCCAACCCGGCGACCTACACCGGGGTCTGGGACCACGTCCGCAAGCTCTTCGCCGAGACCACCGAGGCGAAGGTCCGCGGCTACGGGCCGGGCCGGTTCTCCTTCAACGTCAAGGGCGGCCGGTGCGAGGCGTGCAGCGGCGACGGCACGATCAAGATCGAGATGAACTTCCTGCCCGACGTCTACGTGCCGTGTGAGGTCTGCAAGGGTGCCCGCTACAACCGGGAGACCCTGGAGGTGCACTACAAGGGGCGGACGGTCTCCGACATCCTGGAGATGCCGATCGAGGAGGCGGCCGAGTTCTTCTCGGCGATCCCGGCCATCCACCGGCACCTGAAGACCCTGGTCGACGTCGGCCTCGGGTACGTCCGGCTCGGCCAGCCGGCACCGACCCTCTCCGGCGGCGAGGCGCAGCGGGTCAAGCTCGCCTCCGAGCTGCAGAAGCGCTCCACCGGCCGGACGGTGTACGTGCTCGACGAGCCGACCACCGGGCTGCACTTCGAGGACATCCGCAAGCTGCTCGGGGTGCTGGAGAGCCTGGTCGACAAGGGCAACACGGTGATCGTCATCGAGCACAACCTGGACGTGATCAAGACCGCCGACTGGCTGGTCGACATGGGCCCGGAGGGCGGGCACCGGGGCGGCACGGTGCTGGCCGCCGGTACCCCGGAGGAGCTGGCGGAGGTGCCGGAGAGCCACACCGGGCAGTTCCTCCGGCCGGTGCTCGGGCTGACCGGACCGGCCCGGGGAGCGAGCGCGGCCACCACCCGGGCGGCCCGGGCCAACGGCACCGCGAAGACCAACGGCACCGCGAAGGCCGCCGGCGGCGGTGCGAAGGCCGCCGGAGCGGCGCCGGCCAACGGCGGTGTGACCAGGGCAAACGGCGGCGTGGCCAAGGGTGGTGACGGTACCGCGAAGGCCGGCAACGGCCGGGCCGGCGGCGGTACGGTGAAGGGCGGCGCCGCCCGGGCGGGTACGACGGCGAAGACCACGGCCGCGAAGACCGGGCCGGCGAAGAGCCGGCGTACCGGAAAGTCCTGACGCCGGGCCGGTTGAACCGGTTGGTGGATATATCCGTGTCTTCGGGCGTGGCCGCGGACGACCAGGAGCGCGGCGCCGAAGAGGAAGGCTAGGTATGAGTGACGAACTGACCGGGCCGGGCACGCAGACCCGACGGGCGCTGTTGGCCGGTGCGGGTGTGGTTGGCGTGTCCGTGGTGTTGGCCGCGTGCGGCACCGGCGACGACGACGCGCTCGACGGCACCGGAAGCAGCCCGTCGGCCGGCGCTCCGGCCCCCAGCGGTTCGGCGAGCGCTCCGGCCGAGGGTGGCGGCGCCGCCGCGCTGGCCAAGAAGAGCGAGATCCCGGTCGGCGGCGGCAAGATCATTGCGGAGCAGCAGATCGTGGTCACCCAGCCGACCGAGGGCGAGTTCAAGGCCTTCAGCTCGATCTGCACCCACCAGCAGTGCCCGGTGACCGCCGTCGACGGCGGCACGATCAACTGTAGTTGCCACTTCAGCAAGTTCTCGGTCGCGGACGGCTCGGTCAAGGGTGGCCCGGCCACCAAGCCGCTGGCCGAGAAGAAGGTCACCGTCGACGGGGACAACATCGTCCTGGCCTGAGCCGGCGTACGCCTGGCGCGGCCGACCCTCCGTCGCCGCGCCAGGCGGTGTCCCAGGCGGGGTCTACGCTTGTCGGCGTGCCCGACCCCGCTACCTATCGCCCGGCACCGGGCACGATTCCCGACCTGCCCGGGGTATACCGATTCCGGGATCCGACCGGCCGGGTGATCTATGTCGGCAAGGCCAAGAGCCTGCGCAGCCGCCTCAATTCCTACTTCGGCGACCTGTGGAACCTGCACCAGCGCACCCAGCAGATGGTCACCACCGCCGGCAGCGTGGACTGGGTCACCGTCGGCACCGAGGTCGAGGCGCTCCAGCTCGAGTACAACTGGATCAAGCAGTACGACCCCCGGTTCAACGTGCGCTATCGGGACGACAAGTCGTACCCCTATCTCGCGGTCACCCTCGACGAGGAGTTCCCCCGGCTCCAGGTGATGCGGGGCGCCAAGCGCAAGGGGGTGCGCTACTTCGGGCCGTACTCGCACGCCTGGGCGATCCGCGAGACGCTGGACCTGCTACTCCGGGTCTTCCCGGCCCGGACCTGCTCCGCCGGGGTGTTCCGGCGGCAGGCCCAGATCGGCCGGCCGTGCCTGCTCGGTGACATCGGCAAGTGCTCGGCCCCGTGCGTCGGCCGGGCCTCGGCCGACGAGCACCGCCGGATCGTCGACGAGTTCTGCGACTTCATGGCCGGCCGCACCGACCAGATGGTCCGCCGGCTCGAACGCGAGATGGGCGAGGCCAGCGAGGCGCTGGAGTTCGAGCGGGCCGCCCGGCTGCGCGACGACATCGTGGCGCTGCGCCGGGCGATGGAGAAGCAGACCGTGGTCTTCGGCGACGGCACCGACGCCGACGTGGTGGCGTTCGCCGAGGATCCGCTGGAGGCGGCGGTCCAGGTCTTCCACGTCCGGGACGGCCGGGTACGCGGCCAGCGCGGCTGGGTGGTGGAGAAGGTCGAGGACCTGACCACCGGAGACCTGGTGCACCACTTCTGCTCCCAGGTCTACGGCGGGGCCGAAGGGGAAGGCGACGTGCCCCGCGAGCTGCTGGTGCCCGCGCTGCCGGCCGACGTCGACGCGCTGGCCGAGTGGCTGTCGGCGCGGCGGGGCAGCAAGGTGGCCCTGCGGGTGCCGCAGCGCGGCGACAAGAAGGCGCTGCTGGAGACGGTGGCCCGCAACGCGGCCGAGGCGCTGACCCGGCACAAGCTGCGCCGGGCCGGTGACCTGACCACCCGCAGCGAGGCGCTGGACGAGATCACCGAGGCGCTCGGGCTGCGTACCGCGCCGCTGCGGATCGAGTGCTACGACGTCTCGCAGATCCAGGGCACCGACGTGGTGGCCAGCATGGTCGTCTTCGAGGACGGCCTGCCGCGCAAGAGCGAATACCGGCGGTTCGTGGTGCGGGGAGCCACCGACGACCTGTCGGCGCTCTCCGAGGTGCTGCGCCGGCGGTTCGCCCGCTACCTCCAGGCCCGGGGCGAGACCGGGGAGATCGGTGACGAGATGGCCTCCGACCCGGACCGGCCGGGCATCGACCCGACCACCGGGCGGCCACGGAAGTTCGCATACCCGCCGCAGCTCGTGGTGGTGGACGGCGGGCAGCCCCAGGTCGCCGCCGCTGCGGAGGTCTTCGCCGAACTGGGCCTCGACGACATCGCGCTCTGCGGGCTGGCCAAGCGGCTGGAGGAGGTGTGGCTGCCCGGCGACGAGTTCCCGGTCATCCTGCCGCGCACCTCCGAAGGGCTCTATCTGCTGCAACGGGTCCGGGACGAGGCCCACCGGTTCGCCATCACCTTCCACCGGCAGCGCCGCTCCAAGCGGATGACCGTCTCCGGCCTCGACCACGTCCCCGGCCTCGGCGAGATACGCCGCAAGGCACTGCTGCGACACTTCGGATCGGTGAAGCGGCTGTCGGCGGCCACGCTGGAGGAGATCGCCGAGGTGCCGGGGATTGGCCGGCGTACGGCGGAGGCGATCGTCGCGGCATTGCGTCCGGCGGAGGCACCGGAGAACCGCTGACACCCGATGCGGGCGGCCGGTCAGCGAGTGCACTCCAGCAGCACCCATGCCTCGTACCCGCCGGGCCAGGTGTAACTGTCGATCACTTCGCAGTCGGTGAAACCGGCGTCCCGGGCCCTGCCCAGGGCCTGGCCGTATGCCCAGTGATAGGCCAGCCCCATGCTGCTGTAGCCCTCACCACGGAACTGCCCGGTCTCGACGGCGCTCGCCACCGTACCGGTGCCCAACACGACGATGGATGCGGTGAGTAGTGCAGAGGTGACTATCCGGATAAGCATCGCATCAGGATAAGCGGATATCGATGCGACTGCATGTGGAGGCGTTCGGCGCTGGTTCATGTCGTCTGCCGCACGCGTCTGGGCGCGATGTCCGCCGTGTCCGAATCTGGCCCAAGATCAACTCGGTCCCGGCATGGCCGGTGGAATA
>NZ_JBDJAV010000065.1:0-35349 GCF_039649625.1 Plantactinospora sp. ZYX-F-223
TCAGCGATCGTCGCCGAGGAGCAAGCGGTTGTCGTTCTGATCCGCGGTAGATGCCCACCTTGATCTGGCTATGGCTCAGGGCTTCCAAGGCGTAGCGTGCCATGGCCCGAGGGGTTCCAACCGTGGGACGGCGGGCGAGCATCATGAGCACAACTCGAACCCGTGACAACCCGCGATGCCCTGGTACGGCCCCTCACTCGCCGACGCGTCGCACCTCCCGACCGCCAACTCGACCCGTGACACCGCCCCTCGACGCCCTCCTCGGACGCGGATGCCACCGCTAGCCAGGGTGCGAGAACCACAGCAAGCCCCGCAACCCCCGAACCTCAGCCACCTGCGGTACAGCGGGCGGCACCTGGTTGCAGGTCGCCGGAAAGGCGCTCGCTAACGAACCCCCGCAGCGAACCGGACACGAATTCGCAGCCCACTGCCCGACTTCGGCGCACGCCTCGTCGTACCGGGACATCCGAACGCGCCTTCGCTGTCCTACGAAGCGGGGGTGACACGCACCTGCGACAAGTCCTCAACTCGCTGACCTGTCCAAACGTCAACGACCCGACGGCTCAACTGCAGGACCTGCGACAATTCCTCGCCTGCCGAGCAAGGACCTGACCAGGGAGTTTAGCCGCGAGGGCCGTTATGTCCGAAAATGTGCCCCCGGCAGGACTCGAACCTGCGACAAGGCGGGCGATTCGCTGGCCATCACCGAAACGGTCAGGTTGAACTCGGTCAAGCCGGCCGCGGCCCGGCCGCGCGACTCCCTGGATGTAGATCCTGGTGTGCTGCGAAGCGCCTGCACGCAGCTCGGCTTCGACCCGGATGACGGCGAACGGGTCAGCGATCTTGCGGCGGTGGCGGTGACTCGGATGGCATGGCGAGATGGCCCGGTCGAGGATTGGCATTCGGTCCGGTTTCGGCGCATCAGCGATGGGGAGATGATGCGCGCCAGCGCGGCTGCCACTCGGCTGGTCCGCAGCGTCCTCCGCGATCAGCAGTCGTACCTGTACGCAGGCAGCGATCCGTTCAGAAGGGTCTTCCAGACGCTGGCGGATCCGGACCGAATGCTTCCGGACGGGCGGCGGCTGATCGATCTTGCACCGGACGCAGTGGAACTCACCAGACTCCGGACGCACGTCGAGCTGTGCTGTTCGGCGTGGGCCGACAGCGCGGCCGTCAGAGGTTTGGGTAAGATCCTCCTGCTTCTCGCCTGCCGTGGCGCGGTCTTCAACTGGCGCTGGTGGCTGTCGACTGGGTGGCCGCGGTTGGTCGAGACCTTCGTCCGTCGGATCGATGACCCTACGCTGTGGCGAAATCCCTGGGAGATTAACAATCGCCGCAGAATAGGAGATCCTCCCGACGGGCTGACCGGCACAAACCTGCGTCAGCTCCTCCTGGCTGGACCGGACCCGCTAACCGCAACCGCTGCTGCCTACTGCTTAAAGGCGGGTCTGTCCGCGCTACCTCCTCAGGACTGCGGTCTGCCACCGGTGCGACGACGCCTGCTACCGGCCGGCTACCTCGGCCTGGTGGAGGAACCTTCCGGCGATCCGACGCTGATCACGGGCTGACGTCGTGCAATCCCGAGTACCCAACAGCGCAATCCGGGCCTCTCCCACAGAATGGGGAGGGCCCGGAGTCATTAGCCGGCACCGCCCTGTCGGGTTTTCCCTGAGGCCATCCGTGGTGTCCGACGGGTAGTGTCGTGGCCTGGCCGGTGGGCAGGTTGCCGTCAATGGTGGCCAGGGTGGCGCCTGCGGGCGACAAGGTAAACATGTGCGGAGACTGTTCGTTCGGGCAGCAAACCTCTGCCGTGTCGGTCACGTCGTGGCCGCGTTGGGTAGCCCTGCGGGATGGGTTGGGTAGACCCTGCGAAGTTGTTGGGTAACCGACTGTGTAATCTGCCTGGCTGTTGGGTGGTTGTTGGGTGCCCAACTCCTTCTGACCGTGGCAGCGGCGCTGGTTCGCGGGCCTTTGGTGGTCGTGAAGACGAATTCGGTAGTGCCAGGCCGGCGCACACGCACCACGCCGTACCGCAAACTGGTCGCGCTGCAAAGCGCGGCGGCATTGATCACTCTGGCCAGACGGTCGGTGAGCATCGCCGGTGATATCGGCGACGACCAGGGCCGTCATGATCCTCCGATCAACTCGCCTGGTGGGCGGTTTGCTCCGATGGCTCCGCCCCGCTCCACGCACCAGCATCGGCGCCCGGTGCCGACGCCGCAGGGTACGTGGCCATGAACCGGGATCCCACCACGCTGGCGACGGGTCTGCCGCCAGCGTGGGCGACGTTCCTCACCGACTGGGACCGGTCACTGCGGTCGGGGAACTACCCGTCGACGACGCGCTACAACTACCTCCTCGCCGTTGCGCAACTGGGCCGGTACCTCGCCGACGACAGCCAACGGCAGGCGGGGGAGGCAGCAGGCACGCCGACGGCCGTGACTCGGCGGCACGTCGAGGACTTCCAAGCGTGGATGATCGCGACCCGGTCGCCGGCCACGGCGCTGAACAAGCACAAGGCCCTCCAGCAGTTCTTCAAGTGGCTCACGGTCGACGAGGAGGAAATGGACCAGTCACCCATGCTGCGGGTGCGGCAACCCAAGACACCGAAGCGACTCATCCCGATCATCCGGGACGAGGACACCAAGAAGCTGCTCGACACGTGCAAAGGCAAGGACTTCGTCCACGTCCGCGACGAGGCGATCATCCGGCTGCTGGCCAACACCGGAGCGCGGCTGTCCGAGGTGGCGAAGGTGGACACCGACGATGTCGACCTGTCGCTCGATACAGTGCGCTACCACGGCAAGGGTGCCAAGGACCGACGGGTTCGGCTCGGGCCAAAGACCGCTCGGGCGGTCAGCCGCTACCTGCGCGCCCGCGGCGGCCACAAGGGCTTCGGGCTACCCGACCTGTGGCTGGCGGTACGTGGCGCGCAGCCGCTGACCGCCAACGGCATCAAGCTCATGCTCAAACGGCGGGGTCTGCGCGCCGGGGTCGATGGCGTGCACGCCCACCGCTGGCGGCACACCTACGCACACGAATGGAAGCTGGCCGGAGGAGACACCGGTGATTTGATGCTGGTGCTCGGCTGGACGTCCGAGGACATGCCGCGTCACTACGGCGCTAGCGCTGCCGCCGAGCGGGCCCAGGAGGTGCAAGCCCGGATGGGAATCGGTGAGCGTGACTGACCGCGAGAAGGAGCCGCAGACAGGCGGGCGTGGAGGAGGGACGGGCTTCACCCCGCCGCAGCGCCGCCGCCGCGCCCGCATCGCCGCACATGCGTCCTGGGCCAACACCAGCGACCGTACGGCTCGCACGTCCTCCGGCACCAAGGCGTTCCTCGAGCGGTTTGAGCGCCAGGTCGACCCGACCGCAGGCTGCCCGACGAAGTCCGCGCCGCCATGGCCAAACACGCACGCACGGCGTACATGCTGCAACTGGCTGAACGCTCGGCGGCGGCACGCCGCCGCCGGGCCCGATCGCAGGACCCTTGATTGCGCGGAGGTCGTGTCACTGCCGAAATTAGACGCATGGGCTATGAACTGGGGCTTCGCCTGGCTGCGACACGATCGGTTCGTGATGTTGTTGCCGTATCTGATCATGGTTCGAATGTTCGGCTGGCTCGCGCTCCTCGCGCGGAGCGACGCCGTCAACACGGCGGAGTTGCTGGTGCTACGGCGTGAAGTCGCCGTGTTACGGCCACCAGATCGGTGGGGCGAGGCCGTCCTGGCCGGATCGGATCGTGCTGTCCGCGCTGACGCGGTTGCTGCCCGCGCGCACTGCGTGTGCACCGGATTGTCACCCCGACCACGCTGCTGGCCCGGCACCGCCGTCTGGTGGAGCGGCACTGGACGTATCCGAGCCGGCCGGGCCGGCCGCCGGCCCGGACCAGACTCAGCCCGGCCACCGCCCGACGGGCAGCCCACCACCATCTCCTCACCGGTACCCGGGGATTCGAGCCTGCTACCCGGCCCCGGCTACTCCCCCGCCCCCCGGCTGGGACGGGGGGGAGGGCCCCCGCGTAGTCGGCTGCCGGCTCCGGCCGGAAGATTGGCCGGAGCGGGGGCGGAATGCGGGCTACCGCACCCGCTCATCGGGCCCGTCATCGACGCCAGCCAGGTGCGGCAGCCCCGACCTCTAGACGCGTTCGCCGATTCCCAGTCGGGCTTGGGTTTCCTGTGCCCGTTCGGCGGCGGCGCTAGCGCCGTAGTGACGGGGCATGTCCTCCGATGTCCAGCCCAGCAAGAGCATCAGATCTCCTGTGTCTCCCCCGGCGCGCTTCCACTCGTGGGCGAAGTTGTGTCGCCACCGGTGGGCGTGCACGTCCGGTACTCCGGCCGCCTTGCCCAGCCGCTTGAGCAGGATCTTGATCCCGTTCGGAGTCAAGGGTGCGGCGCCACGGCTGGCCAGCCACAAATTCGGCAATGCGGCGCCCTTGTGCTTGTCCCGGGCCCGCAGGTACCGGCTCAGCGCCCGGGCGGTCTTGGGACCGAACCGGACCCGCCGGTCCTTGGCGCCCTTGCCGTGAAAGTGCACCGACTCGGTGTTCAGGTCCACGTCCGTGACGAGGAGGTTGCCGACCTCGGACAGGCGGGCACCGGTGTTGCAGTACAACCGGATCAACGCCTCGTCGCGAAGGTTGGCGAACCCCTTTCCCTTGCACGCGTCGAGGAGCTTGCCGGTGTCCGCGTCACGCATGACCGGGATCAGCTTCCGCGGTGTCTTCGGCTGCCGGACCCGTTCCATCGGCGAGCGGTCGATGGCCTGCTCGTCGACGAGCAGCCACTTCAAGAACTGCTGCAGTCCCTTGTGCTTGTTCAGCGCGGTCGACGCGGACCTGGTCTCGATCATCCAGCCCTGGAACGCCTCCACATGGGCCCGTGTCACCGCGCACGGATCATCGGCCGCGTCCTCGGCGTCCGGATCCGGGGAGTACTCCCCGAGATAGCGGCCGAGTTGGGCTGCGGCGAGTAGATAGTTGTAGCGGGTGGTCTGTGGGTAGTTCCCGGCGCGCAGTGACCGGTCCCAGTCTCGTAGGAACCCGGCCCAGCCCCGCGACATGCCGGCGGTGAGCTTGTGAAGATCCAGTAGTGGCATGGCAACCTGCCCGAGTCAAGGAGTCCAACAGCGGCGTGCTAGACCGGGCATTCATGCCGAGCTATAAAAAGAGGGCTCCCGCAAGTCTCTGACCTGCGGAAACCCTCTCGCTGTCGGGACGGCCGGATTCGAACCGACGACCCCTTGACCCCCAGTCAAGTGCGCTACCAAACTGCGCCACGTCCCGCTCCCGCCCGGCGTACCGTGCGACAGCCGGTACAGCGTAGCGCAGCACCCTTTCGTACGCGCAACGGCCTACCGCCCTCCGGCGCCCGAACCCGTCCCGTTACGCCCCCACCACAACCCCTAGCGCATCCTAGGAAGATAGGTCATTACCAGGAGCCACAGAGCGGGATCGTCGCGGCCGGTCCCCGGCGAAGCGGGCACAACGAGGACGGGCCCCGCGAGACAACAGCGAACCTGCGGCGAGGCTCAGCCGTGCGGCTTGCCGCGCCCGCCGGCACCGATTTTCTTGCGGGGGCGTACCGACACCTCCACCGGGCTGCCCTCGAAGCCGAACTCCTCGCGGAGCTTGCGTTCGACGAACCGCTGGTAGCCGGCGTCGAGCGGGCCGGTGGTGAAGAGCACGAACCGCGGAGGGCAGGTACCGGCCTGGGTGGCGAAGAGCACCCGCGGCGCCCGGCCGCCCCGCACCGGGTGCGGCGTCGCCTGCACCAGCGCGGTCAGCCACTGGTTGAGCTGCCCGGTCGGGATCCGGGTCTCCCAGCTGGCCAGCGCGGTACGCAACGCCGGGGCGAGCTTGTCCACCGCCCGCCCGGTCTTGGCCGAGACGTTGATCCGGATCGCCCAGGGAATTCGACGCAGCTCGCGCTCGATCTCCTTGTCCAGGTAGTAGCGGCGATCCGCGTCGACCAGGTCCCACTTGTTGAAGGCGATCACCAGGGCCCGGCCGGTCTCGGTGACCGTGGTGAGGATCCGCTGATCCTGCTCGCTGATCGGCTCGCTGGCGTCGAGCAGCACCACCGCCACCTCGGCCGCCTCGATCGCCGCAGCGGTACGCAGGCTCGCGTAGTACTCCGTACCGCTGGCCTTGCCGACCCGCTTACGCAGCCCGGCGGTGTCCACCAGTTGCCAGACCTCGCCGCCGATCTCGACCAGGCTGTCCACCGGGTCGACGGTGGTGCCGGCGACCGAGTCGACCACCGCCCGCTCCTCCTTGGCGAGCCGGTTGAGCAGGCTGGACTTGCCGACGTTGGGGCGGCCGACCAGGGCCACCCGGCGGGGCCCGCGCGGGCCCGCCTCGGTGACCGGCGGCGCGTCGGGCAGCGCCTCAAGGATCGCGTCGAGCAGGTCGCCGGAGCCCCGGCCGTGCAGCGCGGAGACCGGCCGTGGCTCGCCCAGTCCGAGCGACCACAGCGAGGTCGCCTCGATCTCCACGGCCGTGTTGTCGGCCTTGTTGGCGACCAGTAGCACGGGCTTGGCACTGCGCCGGAGCATGCGTACGGCGGCCTCGTCGACGTCGGTGGCCCCGACCGTCGCGTCGACCACGAACAGCACGACGTCGGCCGTGGCGACGGCGTTCTCGGCCTGCCCGGCGATGGCGGCGGCCCGGTCCCTCGCGTCCGGCTCCCAACCGCCGGTGTCGACCACCGTGAACTGCCGCCCCGACCACTGCGCGTCGTACGGGACCCGGTCCCGGGTCACCCCCGGGGTGTCCTCCACCACCGCCTGCCGGCGGCCGATGATCCGGTTCACCAGCGTCGACTTGCCGACGTTGGGTCGCCCGACCACCGCCACCACCGGCACCGGACCGGTCGGCTCGGCCTCGTCGACGACGTCCGGCTCCCGCAGCTCGACCCAACCGTCCCCCGCGTTCACGCCGCCTCCTCTACTGCATCACCGGGGAAGATCCCGATGGCATCGCCCCACCGGGTACTACCCCGGTCGTCCACTACCGCACCGATCCCGCCGATCCATCGGCTCACTGGCCCGGCCGCCGCTCGGTGAGCAGGTCACGCAGCCGCGCGACCACCTCGTCGACGCCCAGTGCGGTGGTGTCCAGCACCACCGCGTCCGGGGCCTGCCGCAGCGGGTCCGCGGCCCGGGTGGAGTCGAGGCGGTCCCGCCGGGCCAGGTCGGCGGCGGTGGCGGTGAGGTCGGCGGCGTTCTCCACGCTGCGCCGCAGCGCCCGCGCCTCGGCCGAGGCGGTGAGGTAGACCTTGAGATCGGCGCCGGGCGCCACCACAGAGCCGATGTCCCGGCCCTCGACCACGATCCGGCCGGCCGCCTCGATCATTTCACGCTGCTGCGCGACGAGCAGTTCCCGTACCGCGGGCACGGCCGACACCGCGGAGACTGCGGCGGTCACCTCCGGGCCCCGGATCTCCCGGTCGACGGCAATGCCGTCGGCGGTCACGCTCGGCGCCTCCGGGTCCACCCCGATCTTCAGGTCGGTCTCCCCCGCCACCTTGGCGACCGCCTCGGCGTCCTGCGGGTCGACCCCGGAGCGCAGCACCGCCCAGGTGACGGCCCGATACATCGCCCCGGTGTCGAGGTAGCGCGCGCCGAGCGCGCCGGCCAGCCGGCGGGAGACGGTGGACTTCCCCGAACCGGACGGGCCGTCCACGGCAACCACACATCGCCCGGTCCGTACCTTTTCCGCCACCGTTCCTCCTCCACCGATCCCCTGGGCGATACGCCCGGCACTGCCGAGTTCCGCGGGCAGCCGGCCGTGGCGGCGCCGCGTGTCGCTGTCCATCATGCCCCGTCCGCCGGACCGGCCCGCGCCCGACATCGGAGGCGGCGGCCCAGCGCACGGTCACCTCCGGCAGGCCGGCCGGCAACCGCCCCGGACCCCCGTCGCCGGCGGCGGCCGGGCAACCGCGTCCGGCCGAGGTCAGGCCCGGCCGCAGTCAGGCCCGGCTGCGGTCAGGCCCGGCCGAGGTCAGTCACCGACTGCCTTGAAGAGCGCGGCGACCTCGGCGTTGGTCAACCGGCGGGTACGCCCGGGCCGCAGATCCCCGAGCCGGATCGGACCGATGGCCGTACGCACCAGCCGGGACACCGGGTGTCCGACCTCCTCGAGCAGCCGCCGGACGATGTGCTTGCGCCCTTCGTGCAGGGTCAGCTCCACCTGGGCGGTACGTCCCAACGTGTCCACCAAGCGGAACTCGTCCACCCGGGCCACCCCGTCGGACAGCTCGACCCCGGCCTTCAACCGCCGGCCGGCACTGCGGGACAGCGGCCCCGCCACCTCGCACAGATAGGTCTTCGGCACCCCGTACGACGGGTGCATCAGCCGGTGCGCCAGCGTGCCGTCGTTGGTCAGCAGCAGCAGTCCCTCGCTGTCGGCGTCGAGTCGACCGACGTGGTAGACCCGTTCCTCCACTCGGCCGAGGAAGTCTGCCAGCGCGGTGCGGCCCTTCTCGTCCGCCATCGTCGACACCACGCCGCGCGGCTTGTTCATGGCCAGGTAGACCAGCCGGGTATCGGTGACGAGCCGCTCACCGTCGACGTAGATGACGGCGGTGGCGGGGTCGACCTTGTCGCCGAGCTGCGCGACCCGCCCGTCGACGGTGACCCGGCGCCGGAAGATCAGGTCCTCGCAGGCACGCCGGGAGCCGACGCCGGCCGCGGCGAGCACCTTCTGCAGGCGCTCCACGCCGGGAGCGTCGGAATTGTCATCGCGGGGCATCGGCTATCTCTTCCACGTCGTCGGGCAGGAACGGGGCCAGTGGGGGCAACTGGGCTACGGTGTCCAGCCCGAGTTTCTCCAGGAACAGCGTCGTGGTCCGGTACAGGAACGCTCCGCTCTCCGGCTCGGTGCCGCACTCCTCCACCAGACCGCGAGTGACCAGGGTACGGATCACCCCGTCGCAGTTGACACCCCGGATGGCCGAGATCCGCGACCGGGTCACCGGCTGCTTGTAGGCGACCACGGCGAGGGTCTCCAGCGCCGCCTGGGTCAGCCGGACGGACTGCCCGTCCAGCACGAACCGCTCGACGTAGGTCGCGTATTCCGGCCGGGTGTAGAGCCGCCAGCCACCCGCGGCCCGGCGCAGCTCGAAGCCGTGCCCGGCCGCCGTGTAGCCGGCGGACAACCTCTCCAGCATGGCCGAGATCCGCTCGGTCGGCTGCTCCAGCACCTGCGCCAGCAGGATCTCCGTGACCGGCTCGTCCACCACCAGCAGGATGGCCTCCAGGGCGCCGCGCAGCTCGTCATCGTCGATCAGCGCCAGCGCCGTGGCCCGCCGGCCAGCCCCGCCCGGCACCGGCGCCGCCGCCGGCTCGCCGGCCGCGTCCGGATTGGCATCCTCGGGTACCCCCACCGCCTCGTCCGGCCCGGCACCGCGTTCCTCGACCCCGGGCGTCCGCCCGGCCTGCTCCGCAACCGCAACGTCTTCGTCGGCGGGGTGCGTGACGGCGGTCGGCTCGGCGGCGGGGTACGGCACGGCGTCCCCTCCGGTGGTCGGTGGTTCGCCCGCGTCCCACTGGTCCACCGGCGGCTCTCCGGCGACCGCCCGACCGGCCGGGTCGACGTGATCCGACAGCGGTGTACCCAACTGCTCGGCCGATGCCCCGGCCGTCTCCCGGACAACCGGCGACGCGGCCGGCTCCTCGCCGACCTCCCGGGCCGGGACCTGCTGACGCTGCGCAACCGAGCCTGAGCCCTCGACCGGCATGTCCTGCTCTGCCACCGGCGCACCCGGCGCCTCGCCCTCCGAGCCCGGGCCTTCGCCCAGGGAGCCGGCGGCCTCGATCCGGGAGCCGGCGGCCTCGACCGAGCGGTCCTGCGACTCGCTGAAGGAATCCTCAGCCGCACCCTCAGCCGGAGAATCGGGGGTCTCGGCCGGGGGCTGCGGCGACGCGGGCCCGGCCGGCCGTTCCCACGGTGGCACCCAGGCCGCCGCCTGCTCGGCCAGCGAGTCAGGCCGTTTTTCGCTGGTCACCGCGTTTCCTCCTGCGTCTTGTCCCCGGCCGCCATCCCGTCCGGCTCGGTCCGGTCCGGTCCGGTGCCACTCTCCGCCGGTACCGCCGGTTCGTCCCCGCCGGCCGGACGCTCCGGTGGTGCCGGCGCGCCCGCGTACTCGTCGATGTCGAGTTCGGCGCCGCCGTCCTCGGGACCGGTCCACCGTACGGTCAGCTCGCCGAGCGCCTCCACCTGGGCGAACCCGACCAGCCCCTCCCGGTACAGCTCCAGCAGGGCCAGGAACCGGGCGACCACCTCAAGGGTGGATTCGCAATCCGCGCAGAGTACCCGGAAGGTAGCTACACCGGCCCGGCGGAGCCGGTCGCGCAGCAGCGCGGCGTGTTCCCGGACACTCACCCGGACCATGTGCACGTGGTCGATGGAGACCACCGGCGCCTTCTTCGGGGTCATCGCCTTGACCGCCAGCGCGGCGAGCCGGTCTACCCCGATCCCGAGCACCAGGTCCGGCAGCGCCTCGGCGTACCGCGGTTCCAGGGCGACGGCCCGGGGGTAGCGGCGGGAGCCGACCGCCTCCAGCTCGGCGATGTGCCCGGATGCCTCCTTGAACGCCTTGTACTGCAACAGCCGGGCGAAGAGCAGGTCCCGGGCCTCCAGCAGGGCCAGGTCCTCCTCGTCCTCCACCTGGGCGGCCGGCAGCAGCCGGGCGGCCTTGAGGTCGAGCAGGGTCGCGGCGACGACGAGGAACTCGCTCGCCTCGTCCAGGTCCCAGTCGTCCCCCATCGCCCGGATGTACGCGATGAACTCGTCGGTGACCCGGTGCAGCGCGACCTCGGTCACATCGAGCTTGTGCTTGCCGATGAGCTGGAGCAGCAGGTCGAAGGGACCGGTGAAGTTCGCCAGCCGTACGGTGAAGCCCCCCACCGCCTCGGCCTCGGCGTGCGCCGGCTCGGCGGTCGGGTCTGCCGGGACCGCGTCCTGACCGGTGGCCGCGAGCGCGTCCCGGTCGGCGGCGACCGGGGACCCGTCGGTACCGACCGTCACGGCCGCCAGCGGGTCGGACGGGGGCAACGGTGGATCCGACGCGGGCGGCCGCGGGTCCGGCGCGGCCGGGGAGGTGGGCGGGGAACTCACCCGACGACCGTAGTCCACCGGTTCCGGACCGTCAGCCATCAGCGTCGCTCCGGTACCGTCACTCACCCGATGATCCTCGACACGGCGGGCACCGACCCGGGCCCGGACAGACGAAACGCGAGACTGCCGGCCGAGGTCGGCCGGAACCACCCACCTGGCTACCGCTCCGCCTGCGCGGCGATCACCTCTCGGGCGAGCTGGCGGTAGTTGCGGGCTCCGGAGGAGGCCGGATCCAGCGTGGTGATCGGCGCACCCGCGACCGTGGACTCGGGGAACTTGACCGTCTTGGTGATCACGGTCTGGTAGACCTTGTCGCCGAACGCCTCCACCACCCGCTGGAGCACCTGACGACAGTGCGTGGTGCGGCTGTCGTACATGGTGGCGAGGATGCCCTCCAACTCCAGGTCGAAGTTGAGCCGCTCGCGAACCTTGTCGATGGTGTCCAGCAGCAGGGCCACGCCACGGAGGCTGAAGAACTCGCACTCCAGCGGGATGAGCACGCCGTCGGCCACGGTGAGGGCGTTGATGGCGAGCAGGCCCAGCGAGGGCTGGCAGTCGATCAGGACGTAGTCGTATTCCTTACGGATCGACTTCAGCACCCGGGCCAGTGCCATCTCCCGGGCGACCTCGTTGACGAGCTGGATCTCGGCGGCCGAGAGGTCGATGTTGGCCGGCAGCAGGTGCAGCCCGGCGACATCCGTCTTGATCAGCACGTCCTCGGCGGTGACGTCGTCCTGCATCAGCAGGTTGTAGACCGACAGGTCGAGGTTGTGCGGGTTGACGCCCAGGCCGACCGAGAGCGCCCCCTGCGGGTCGAAGTCGACCAGCAGCACGCGGCGGCCGTATTCGGCCAGTGCCGCGCCGAGGTTGATGGTCGTGGTGGTCTTGCCCACCCCGCCCTTCTGGTTGGCCATCGCGATGATCCGGGCCGGCCCGTGCTGGTCGGTCGGCATCGGCTCGGGGATCGGCTTGCGGATCGTGTACGCGGCCGGGTCGGCCGGCCCCAACTCGGCACCGAGATCCAGGGCGGACTGCTGCTCGCGCAGGCTTGAGGTCCACGCCTCGGCACGGTCAGCGTTTCCAGCCATGTCCTCGTACGCCCCCTCCCGACGACTGCCCGGCGTCGGAGCCGAACGGTGTCCTGTGCGGCGCCGCCGCGAACCTCGATTGCCGCCTCACGAGGCCGCGCCAGATCCCGACTCTACGCCACGTCGCAGCACCGTAGTGGGCACCGTCTCGGCGTGTCGAACCGGCCGCCGACCGCCACGACCTGACCGGGATCGCACCCGCCGCCCGACAGTACCCCGCCGGCGGGGCGGCCGGGATCGCCCGGGTCAGCCGCGTGCCCGGGGATGCGCGGTGGCGTACACCTCGCGGAGCCGGTCCACGGTGACCAACGTGTACACCTGGGTGGTGGTCACCGAGGCGTGCCCGAGCAGCTCCTGCACCACCCGTACGTCGGCGCCGCCGTCGAGCAGGTGGGTGGCGTACGAGTGCCGCAGCGTGTGCGGGGAGACCGCGCGCGGCCCGTCCACCGGCAGTCCGGCCCGGGCGGCGGCGCGGCGCAGGATGGTCCAGGCGCTCTGCCGCGACAGCGGGCCACCCCGGGCGTTGAGGAAGACCGTCGGCACGCCCCGTCCGGCGGCGGCCAGGGTCGGCCGGGCCCGGACCAGGTAGGCCCGCACCGCCTCGGCGGCGTATCCGCCGACCGGTACCAGCCGACTCCGGCCGCCCTTGCCGTGCAGCAGCACCGAGCCGTCGGTCAGGTCGAGGTCGTCGATCGCCGCGCCGACCGCCTCGGAGATCCGCGCGCCGGTGCCGTACAGGAATTCCAGCAGGGCCCGGTCCCGCAGCGACAACGCGGCCCGGGGCCCGGTCGCGTCGACCGATCCGGCCGTCTCCAGCAACGTGACCACCTCGGTGACGTCCAGCGCCCGGGGCAGCCGCCGGGGCGGGACCGGCGGGCGTACGTCCCGGCTCGCGTCGTGGCCGACCAGGCCCTCCCGGACCGCGAACCGGTGCAGGCCGCGGACCGCGCTGGCGGCCCGGGCCGCGGACGCCGCCGCCAGCGGCGGGTGGCCGTCCGCCCCGGCCCGCAGCCGGGCCACGTGCGCGGCGATCTCGGCCGGCCCGACCGCCGCCAGGTCCTCGACGCCGCCGGCGGCCAGCGTCGCCAGATACCGTTCCAGATCCCGGCGGTACGAGCTGAGCGTGTTCGCCGACAGCCCGCGCTCGACGGTGAGGTGGTCGAGGTAGCCGCGCACGGCACGGCGCAGTGCCGGCGACGGTTCGGGCCCGTCACCGGCCGGCTGCGGCGGCGCGGTCAGGCCGGCCCCCGGCCGCCCCGCGCGGCGGCGCCCACCCCCGGCGCCGCGGCGCCACCGGGCCACAACGCCGCGGCGCCACCGGGCCACAACGCCGCAGCGCCACCGGGCCACAGCGCCGGTCCCGGGCGGCTCATCCGAGGACGTCCGCCAGCGGCAGGGTGGCCATTCCGTGCGCGTCGGCGACCGGGCCGTAGGTGACCTGGCCGGCGTGGGTGTTCAGCCCGAGCGCGAGCGCCGGGTCGCGGCGCAGCGCCTCCCGCCAGCCGTGGTTGGCCAGTTCGAGGGCGTACGGCAGGGTGACGTTGGTCAGCGCGTACGTGCTGGTGTGCGGCACCGCACCGGGCATGTTCGCCACGCAGTAGAACAGCGAGTTGTGCACCGGGTAGACCGGGTCGTCGTGGGTGGTCGGCCGGGAGTCCTCGAAGCAACCGCCCTGGTCGATCGAGATGTCCACCAGCACGCTGCCCGACTTCATCCGGGAGACCAGTTCGTTGCTGATCAGCGTCGGCGCCTTGGCACCCGGCACCAGCACCGCGCCGATCACCAGGTCGGCGTCGAGCACGGCCCGCTCGATCTCGTAGGTGTTCGACGCCACCGTCTGCAGGTGGCCCCGGTAGATGGCGTCGGCCTGGCGGAGCTGGCCGACCGCCCGGTCCAGCAGCAGCACCTCGGCCTGCAGGCCGAGCGCGATCGCGGCGGCGTTCCGGCCGGAGACCCCGGCCCCGATCACCACGGTCTTGGCGGCGTACACCCCGGAGACGCCGC
Source organism: Plantactinospora sp. ZYX-F-223 (assembly GCF_039649625.1). Taxonomy (NCBI): domain Bacteria; kingdom Bacillati; phylum Actinomycetota; class Actinomycetes; order Micromonosporales; family Micromonosporaceae; genus Plantactinospora; species Plantactinospora sp. ZYX-F-223. The sequence goes on from NZ_JBDJAV010000065.1 coordinate 14,212, forward strand.
CCATCAGCACGCCGCGCCCGCCGCCGGAGCGCATCAGGTGGTACGCACCCACCTGCGGGGCGAGCCGGCCGGCGACCTCGGACATCGGGGCGAGCAGCGGCAGCGACCGGTCGGGCAGCTCGACGGTCTCGTACGCGATCCCGACCACCTTCCGGTCGAGCAGCGCGTCGGTGCACGCCTTCGAGGCGGCCAGGTGCAGGTAGGTGAAGAGCACCTGCCCCTCGCGCATCCGGTGGTACTCCTCGGCGACCGGCTCCTTGACCTTCAGCACCAGTTCGGCGACGCCCCACACCTCGTCGGCGTCGCCCAGGATCGTGGCCCCGGCGGCGGCGAACTCGGCGTCGGTGATGGACGACCCGGCTCCGGCGCCGGTCTCCACGTACACCTGGTGGCCGGCACGGACGAACTCGTGCACCCCGGCCGGGGTGATGGCCACCCGGTACTCGCGGTTCTTGACCTCGCGCGGAATTCCGACCTTCACGATTCCGACACCTCTCTCCGGGGGCTACCGGCCCCGGCCGCGCGACGCGCGGTGGCTCCGTTGCCACCGCGTCCACCGTCCCGCCCGCGGAAGTCTAGGACCGGGGCGGCGCTCCGGCAGCCAGCATTGTGACAGCGGGTAACCGGCAACCTTGACGGTATGTCAGCCACGCTGATCCGGCGAACCGGCCGGGCCATTTGGGCGGTGGCGGTGGCGGTGGTCAGGGCAGCGGCGAGTCGGCGGGGCGGAGTCCGGCCCAGCCCCGGTCCCGGGAGCGGGCCGCCGCCAGCACCCCGGCGACACAGGCCACGTTGGTGATCTCACCCGCCAGGACCATCGAGACCGCCTCGTCCAGGTCGACCCGGATCACCTCCAGCCCGGCCTCCTCGTCGCGCCGCTCGTGCCGCTGCTCGGGCGGCACCTCGGAGAGTTCCCGGGCCAGGAAGATCCGGATCAGCTCGTCCGAGTACCCCGGCGAGGAGTGCACGTCCACCAGCAGATCGAGCCGGCCGGCGACGAGATCCGCCTCCTCGGCCAGCTCCCGCAGCGCACCCGCCGGCAGCGCCTCACCCGCGACGTCGGTCAGCCCGGCGGGCAGTTCCCAGATCACCCGGCGCAGCGGGTGGCGGTACTGCCGGATCAGCACCGCCCGCCCCCGCTCGTCCAGGGCGAGCACCCCGACCGCCCCGACGTGCCGTACGTAGTCCCGGGGCACCACCCGGCCGCCCGGCATCGCCACCTGGTCGGTGACCACCGAGAAGACCTTGCCCCGGAACTGTTCCCGTCGCTCGCGCACCTCGTAGCCGTGCCCGTCGGCCCGACCGTTCACGCCCGCACCGCCGCCCCTCGACCCTGCACGCCAGCACCGCACTCCGACGCGTTCACGCCGGCACCACCACACCTCGACGGATGCACGCCGGCACCGCCACGCCTCGACGGGTGCACGCCGGCACCGCCGTGCCGGCCGGAGCACCGGTCACGACGACGAACCCGCCTTCGCCGACCGGACCTGCCCGTTGTGTCCGGCGGACCCCTCCGGCTCGGCGAGGTCCGCCAGCTCGGACCGCTCCGCGGCCAGCGTGGCAGCGCCGGCCCCCGCACCGGAAACCCCGGTGCCGGTCGACGCGGCACCGGCCCCCGGTGCCAGCTCCACCGGGAGCTGGTCCGCCGACGAGTACGCGACGACCGCACCGACGAACCCGGCGAACAGCGGGTGCGGCCGGGTCGGCCGGCTCTTCAGCTCCGGATGCGCCTGGGTCGCCACGAAGAACGGGTGCAGCGACCGGTCCAGTTCGACGAACTCGACCAGCCGGCCGTCCGGTGAGGTACCGGAGATGTGCAGGCCCGCCTTGGTCAGCGCGTCCCGGTAGGCGTTGTTCACCTCGTACCGGTGCCGGTGCCGCTCGCTGACCTCGGTGTCCCCGTACGCCTGCGCGACCAGCGAGCCCTCGGTCAGCCGCGCCGGGTACGCGCCCAGCCGCATGGTGCCGCCCAGGTCACCCCGGCCGGCGACGATGTCCTCCTGGTCTGCCATGGTGGCGATCACCGGGTGCCGGGCCTTCTCGTCGAACTCCAGCGAGTTGGCGCCGTCCAGCCCGGCCAGGTGCCGGGCCACCTCGATGGTCATGCACTGGAGGCCGAGGCAGAGGCCGAGGATCGGGATGGCGTTCTCCCGGGCGTACCGGGCGGCGCCGATCTTGCCCTCGATGCCGCGTACCCCGAACCCGCCGGGGATGACGATGCCGTCGACACCGGCCAGCGCGGCCGCCGCGCCGGAGGCGGTGACACACTCGTCACTCGGCACCCAGTGCAACTCCACCCGGGCCCGGTGGCCGAACCCGGCGGCCCGGATCGCCTCGCTCACCGACAGGTACGCGTCGGGCAGGTCGACGTACTTGCCGACCAGCGCGACCCGGACGGTGTGGTGCGGGTGGTGCACCCGCTCCAGCAGGTCGTCCCAGCTCTGCCAGTCGACGTCCCGGAACGACAGCCCGAGCCGGCGCACCACGTACGCGTCCAGGCCCTCCCGGTGCAGCACCTTCGGGATGTCGTAGATGCTCGGCGCGTCCGGGGCGGCGATCACCGCCTCCCGGTCGACGTCGCAGTAGAGCGACAGCTTGTGCTTGAGCTTGTCCGGGATCTCCCGGTCCGAGCGGCAGACGATAGCGTCCGGCTGGATACCGATGTTGCGCAGTTGGGCGACCGAGTGCTGGGTCGGCTTGGTCTTCAGCTCCCCCGACGGCGCCAGGTACGGCACCAGCGACACGTGCAGGTAGAAGCAGTTGTCCCGGCCCAGGTCGTGCCGGACCTGCCGGATCGCCTCCAGGAACGGCAGCGACTCGATGTCGCCGACCGTGCCGCCGACCTCGGTGATCACCACGTCCGGGGTACGGCCGTCCTCGTCTGGATCGGCCATGGCCAGGATCCGGGCCTTGATCTCGTTGGTGATGTGCGGGATCACCTGCACGGTGTCCCCGAGGTACTCGCCCCGGCGCTCCTTCGCGATCACCTCGGAGTAGATCTGCCCGGTGGTGACGTTCGCCTTGCCGGAAAGCGCGCGGTCGAGGAACCGCTCGTAGTGCCCGACGTCGAGGTCGGTCTCGGCGCCGTCGTCGGTGACGAAGACCTCACCGTGCTGGAACGGGTTCATGGTGCCGGGGTCGACGTTCAGGTAGGGGTCGAGCTTCTGCATCACGACCCGAAGGCCCCGTGCCGTGAGGAGGTTTCCGAGGCTGGAGGCGGTCAGGCCCTTACCGAGTGAGGAGGCAACCCCACCGGTGACGAAAATGTGCCTGGTCGTCCGTACTGAAGGGGCCAAGGCCTGCTCCCGTGGTCGTCTGTCGCGGTCGTGCGAACCGGTGTCGGATCAACGAAGTGATCCACGCGATCCACGGGATTCCACGGTAACACCAACCTCGCCCGGTCCGCCGGGGGCACCCGGTTCCGCCGCAGGCCCGGCGCCGGTCAGCCGGCCGGTACCTCGGCCGACGGCTGTGCCGGCCCGGATTCCGCGGCACTGGCCGGCCGCTCGGCGGCGCTGCTCCCGCTCGCGGTAACACCGCCCGAGGCCGACGCGGTGGTACCCGCCGACACCTTCGAGGTGGCACCGCCCGAGGCCGACGCGGTGGCGTCGCTCGGCCGGGAGTCGGGCCCCGACTCTCCGACCGGGTCGGTCCCGCTGCACGCCGTGACGGACGCCTGGGGGGCGCCGACCTCGCGGTCGGGTGCCGGATCCGTGCCGGCGGTCGGCGGGGTCGAGCCGGGCCCGTCGTCCGGGCAGGGGCCGGTGGCCGGCATGGTCCGGTCGGTGGCGTGGTCCAGCACCCGCAACGCGGCCAGGGCGGCCATCGGCACGGCCAGCGCCGCCGCCGCACCCGCGACGTTGAGGGCGGACCCGCCGAGTAGGCCGGCGATCACCGCCGCAACCGGAATACCGGCCATTCCGCCCCGCATCGCGGGATAGATCCCGAACAGCCGCTTGAGCCCGCCCCACGGACGGAGCAGGGCGAACCACACCAGCACCGCGCCGACCAGCGCGAGGACGGTGAGCGGGCTTCCGGCCAGCGCAGCCAGGTTCGCCGCGCCGGAGCGGTGCACGGTCAGCCCGCTGGTGCCGTCGCCGACGGCGGTGAGGAAGCGGCCGAGGCTGCCCCGCTGGTCGAGCGGCTGCCGCAGGTCCATCACGACGAACCCGATGGTCACGGCCAGACCGGCGATGGCGGCCCAGGCGAGTCGGCCCAGGGTGAGCCAGCCGCCGGTACTGATCGCGGCGGCGATGCTCACCCCGGCGGTCAGCGCGACCGCGCCCACCGCGTCGGCGCCGAGGTAGGGGCTGCCCACCACGATCACCCCGAGCACGCCGACCAGCACCACCACGGCCGGCCGCCAGCTACGGCGTACCCGCTGGGCCAGCCAGGCCGCCGAGAGCAGGCTGCCGGCGATGAAGACCCCGAGCCCGACGACGCCGACGCCGGCGTACCGGCCGCCCTCCAGGGCCGAGTATCCGGTCACCCCGTTGAGTTGCAGGCGCGCCCCGGTGACCACGTCCGCACCGACGACCAGCGCGGCCAGCGCCGCCACGCTGCCCAGCGGCCAGAGGGTGCGCTGGTACGCCCGGGCGAGCCGCACCGCCGCGGTGGCCAGGCCGAGCACCACCGCGGTGACCAGCCCGAAGTAGACGCCGGCGTGCTCGCCCCGCCACCACGGAACGGCGTCCGCGACGAGCGCGGCCGGGATCGCCAGGGCGGCGCCGATGAGCAGTACCTCGACCGTCGCGACCACCTGCCGGGGCACCGGGGCGGGTCCGGACGGCCCGGCGTCGCGCCGCGCCCGGCGCAGCAGTGGCAGTACGGCGACCGCGAGCAGGCACTGAAGCCCGGCCAGCAGCAGGAAGAACCACTCGGCCACCTGCTGCTGGGCCCGGGCCTCCCGGTCCGCGTCGGCGGGCGCCGCGATCGCCGTGCGCAGGTCGGCCGGGCGGCCGTCGACCACCACCGCCGGCTGGCCGATGAAGAGTCGCTCGGGTGCGGGGCGGCCCAGCGCCGCCAGCGCCGTGGGCGCCAGGTCGACCAGTTGCAGGTAGCCGTCCCGGCCGGTACTGCGCGAGGTCAGCCAGCCGCGTCCCCAGCCCGGGCCGTCCGCCACCGCGACGTGCAGCCGGGATGACCGGTCGGTGTCGGCGACGCCGGCCACCATCACCAGGGACCGTTCGGGCCGGGCCGCCAGCACCCGGGCCAGGATGGCGTCGGCGCGGCGGGCGGCGGCGGCCCGGACGGCGGGGTCGTCGCCGCTGACGGTGCCGAGATCGACGATGCTGAGTACGCAGCGGGAGAGCAGCTCCGTCGGATCGGGCGGCAGTTCCGCCGCGTACCGGTCGACCCGGCCGAACGGCCGGGCCGCGGCGACCGCGGCGCCCGGCCCGACCGCGACGGTGCAGCGGACCGATTCGGCCAGCGCCCCGGGCATGGTGCCCCAGCGCAGCTTGTCCTGGTTGTAGGTGACCGTCGCCCGCTGGTCGGGAAGGTTGGCGCTGATCCCGTCCGGCCGCTCGACGGTGAGATCCAACTCCGGGCACTGCTCGGCGACGACCGTACCGTCCCAGGCGGCGAAGTTGCCGGCGCCGAGGGTCTGCCAGCCGTCGACGGGGCAGGTCGGTTGCCGGGCCGACCGCACCGACAGCGAGCCGATGGCACCGTGCTCGGCCATCCGCCACAGCGTGGGGGTGTGCTGCGGATCGACGTCATCCCAGCGCAGCCCCGGTACCCCGGCCAGCAGCACGTAGTCGACGGTCTGTTCCGGCGTCCGGGTGGCTGGCCGGACGACGAGCGCGGCGACCCCGAGAGCCACCACCGCCGCGGTCAACAGCACGGGCACCAACCGGCGCAGCATCAGCCGCGCCCCGCCGACGACCCGGTCCCCCGCCCGGCGGAGGGCGGCCGGCCGCCCCCAGTCCGGTCGGGCCCCTCCGGTGCCGCGCCGTGCCCGGCCGGCCCCGGATCTGCGGAATCCGCCGCCGGGCTCTCCGGCCCGGCGGGGGTGGACCGGTTCGCGCCGAGTTCGGCGTAGAGCGCGGCGACGGCGGCGACGGTCTCCGCCTCGGTCGGCCACTGGGCGGCCCGTACGGTGGTCAGTTCGCCCAGTGCGGCTCGGCGGCCGGGATCGCCGAGCAGTGCCCGGACCGCCTCGTCCACCGCGTCCACGTCACCGGGCGGGATCAGTACGGCCGCCTCGCCGACCAGTTCGGGCACGCCGCCGACGGCGGTCGCCACCAGCGGTACTCCGGCCCGCAACGCCTCCTGGGCGAAGAGCTGCCGCGCCTCCCAGTCGCTGGTCACCACGGCCAGGTCGGCTCCGGCCAGCAGGTCGGCCACGTCGGTCCGGTGCCCGAGCAGCGTCACCGGGGCCCGGGCGGTCGAGATCCGCGCGGCCAGTTGCAGATAGCTCGGGCCGCTGCCGGCGATCACCACCACCGGCGGCGGATCCAGGTCGCGCCACCGGGCGGCGGCGTCAACCAGCACGTCGTACCGCTTCTGCGGGTGCAGCCGGCCGACCGAGAGGATCAGCGGCTGCTCCGGGGCGACGCCGAACTCGGCCCGCACCGCCGAGCGGCTGCGGCGGGGCGCCGGCAGGGTGGGGGCGGCGACCGGGGCGAGCCGGGCGTCCCGGGCGCCGAGCGCGGCGGCCCGCTCGACCAGGTCGGCGGAGGCGCCGAGGCTGACCCGGGCCCGCCGGGCGACGATCCGCTCGGCCAGCCGGGAGAGCCGCCCGCGCAGCCCGCTGGCGAGTACGGCGTTGTGCCAGGTCACCACGACCGGAGCGGACGGGCGGGCGAGCACCGCCACCAGGCCGGCCCGCAGGCCGTGCGCGTGCACCACGTCGACCGTTCCGGCCAGCGCCCGGCGCAGCGCCGTGACCGCCCGCGCGTCGGCCGGGGTGGGGCTGGCCGGGATCTCCACCGGTACGAACCGGGCACCGGCGGCGGTGAAGTCGAACTGCTCCTGGGTCGCGGCCGGACCGCAGACGGTGACCGCCATTCCGGCCCCGACCAGGCCCCGGGCGAGCGAGGCGACGTGTTGACCCACGCCGCCGGTGCTGGAGGCGAGCACCAGGGCCACCGCGCCGGCCCGCCCGACGGTGGCCGTCGGTCCCGGCATGTCCGGTTCGGCGCGGTCCCCCGGTCGAGCCGGCCCAAGCTCGCTCACCGCGACACCCGCTCCTTCCCGTCGTCCTCGCCCGGGTCGGCCGCGTCCGGCCGGTCCCCGCGATCCGTCTCCGTCCCGTCCCGCCGCCGCGATGCCGCCGGCCCGCCCCGGTGGGTCAGGGCCAGCACACCGCGCAGCCGTCCGCGCAGGGTCGCCAGCAGCGGCCGAACGTCGTGCCGGTCCAGCGGATAGGCGACCGCGACGAAAGCGGCGCCCACGGCGACTCCGGACAGCATGCCCTGCACGAGTGCGTCGACTCGCGCCGGGGTACCACCCCCGAAGCCGGGCAACCGGTGCGCACACAGCGCGCCGACCACCGCCGCGACCGCTCCGGCGAGCAGTCCGACCAGCGCTGACCTGGTAAATCCGGTCAACGCGGCCGGACCGGCGCTGCGCCGGACCGCGACCACCAGCAGCACCCCCAACACCAGCATGCCGACCGAGTTCGCCACCGCGACCGCGAACACCCGATAGTCAACCGGGAAGGCGGCGGAGAGCCCCACGGCGGCGAACGGCACGACGAGCCAGCCGGCCAGGGTGGCGGTGGCCGCCGGCCGGGCGGCACCGCGCGCGTACAGGGCCCGGGTGAGCACCGCGAAGAGCCCGTAGCCGAGCAGGCCCGGTGCGAACCCGGCGACGGCGGCCACCTGGGCCGGCCCGTTGCCCGGCCAGAAGAACCGGGCCACCGGTTCGGCGGTGCCGATCAGCGCCGCCGTGCCGAGGCAGCTGAACAGCAGCACCCGGCGGGCGGTCGGGGCCAGCGTGGCGCGGTATCCCGGCTCGTCCCCGGCGGCGTGCGCGGCGGCCAGGTTCGGGTACGCCGCGACCGCGAGCGGGACGGCGAGCACCGCCCAGGGCAGTAGGTACACCGTCTGGGCAAGGTTGAACACCACCTCCGCACCGGTCGGCCCGCCGCTGAGCTGACGCAGGCTGACCAGCAGGGCGACCTGCTGGCCGATCACCGTCACCGCCCCGGCCAGGGCGAGCCCGCCGATCCTGGCCCGGGCGTCGGCGGAGAACGCGTACCCGAACCGGGGTCGCAGGTGCAGCCGGCGCACCGGGACGATCAGCGACAGCGAGAGCACCACGACGCCGAGGGTGGTGCCGGCGGAGAGGATCAGCTCGCCGTCCCGCCCGACTCCGGCGATGGTGGGCCGCACTCCCTCGACCGCGGCGAACGCCAGGTAGACCCCGATCACCGTCACGCTGGACAGCAGCGGCGCGATCACCGGCCAGGCGAACCGCCGGTACGACTGGAGCACCCCGGTCAGCACGATGCCGATCCCGTACAGCGGCAGTTGCGGGGCGAAGACCCGGAGCATCCGCGCGCCGGCCTCGATCTCGGCGGTGCTGCGGTGGTCCGAGATCAGCCCGACGATCGGTTCGGCGAGCAGCGCCACCGCGACCGCCAGCGGCACCAGCAGGCTCACCGTCCAGGTGAGCAGCGCCCCGGTGGTCGCCGACACCGCCGCCCGGTCACCCGCGGCGACCGCACCGGCCAGCAGCGGTACGACGAGACTCGCCAGTGCCCCACCGGCGACGATCTCGAAGACGATGTTCGGGACGCTGTTCGCCACCACGTACATGCCGCCGAGGTCGCTGGAGTCGCCCATCATCCAGGTGAAGACCCCGGTACGCCCGAACCCGGCCAGTCGACTGGCCACGGTGAGTACGGCGATCAGCGCGGCGGCGCCGGCCACCCGCCCGGCGCCGACCAGGGGTGCCGGCCTGCCCACCTCAGGAGTGTCGCCGGCCCAGGGCGTCCAGTTCGCGCAACCCCGGGGTGTTCTGGATCACCTGGGTGAAGCTGACCTTCTCGCTGGCTGCGGTGAGCGCGGTGATCACGGCGAGTGTCCCGGCCCGCCCCACCGGCCCGGTACGGGCGGCCAGCGCGACGCCGAGCAGCGCGCCGAGGGCGTTCGCCCCGCTGTCGCCGAGCATCACCTGTTCGTCGAGGTCGGCCGGGAGCAGCGCGGCGGCGGCGCCGACCGGCCCGGCGGCGAGCCCACCGGTCGGGCCGGGCAGCAGCGGCGTGCCGAGCAGCACACCGGACTTGAGGGCCCGTCCCGGCCGCAGGTCGAGCAGGTTGACCAGGTTCGCGGTGCCGGCGATGACGCCCGCGCCGAGCAGCAGGTCGACCATGTTGGCGGCGCGTCCGGCGCGGCGGCGGCCCGGGTGGGACCGGACGGTCGGGTCGGCGGCGAGCAGGGCGGCAGCGGCCAGGCCGGCCGCGCCGACCCCGGCGATCTTGACGACCCCGCTGGTCACCCGCCCCTCGCGGAGCGCGGCGAGGTGTCCGGCGAAGCCCTTGGCGGTCTTCTGCTCGGGCCGGGCGCCGACCACGTCGTCGTAGAGCCCGACGGCTCCGCAGGAGAGGCCGGCGACCAGGGCGGCGGCGCCGGCCGGGCGGCTCGGGGCGCCCGCGGCGGCACCCGCGGCCGCTCCGGCGGCGAGCGCCGGGCCGGCGGCGAGGGTGACGGTGCGGCCCCGGAAGTTGGTACGGCGCAGCCCGGCGGCCCACGGGCCGGCGAGCACCCCACGCAGGGCGGCACCGGCGATGAGCATGCCGACGCCGAGCGCCCGGGCCCGGGCGCCCCTGGACCGGGCGGTCACTCGGGCATTTCCGGCAGCAGCGACTCGGCACCCGCGCCGACGCCGTACGCGCCGGCCTGCTTCTGGGTGATCTGCCGGACCAGCGCCAGCGCGGTGACGAGCTGCCCCTGCACTGTGTTGGTGTTGTCGACGGTGGAGATCGTCTTGGACAGCGCGGGATCCCGGCGTACCTCGGCGACCAGGTTGCCGCCGCTGCTGCCGTTGCCGGCGACCACGATCGCCCCGGCCTTGTCGAGCTGCTCGGCGAGCTGCACCACCGACCGGTCCTTGCGGGTCGCGTCCCGGTCGACGTACGGCGGACCGCTGACCACCACGACCGCCTCGGCGGAACCGGTGATCTTGTCGGGCACGTTGAGGTAGCCCTCTTCGCTGTAGTCGTCCAGCACCGAGCGCCGGTCGGCGTCGGTCACCGGCGAGCCGCCCTCCGGACGGTCCAGCAGGGCGCTGGCCAGCAGGGCGCTGGACTTCTCCACCCCCTCACTGCTGGGCAGTCCGACGTCCGGGACGGTGGGTCTGGCCGCCTTCGCCGCGACGCCGAGCAGCAGTACGCTGCTGTCCGGGTCGAGGAACTTCTCCTGTACGTCGATCCGCCCGGTGACCGAGGCGCCGCCCAGCCGGAGCATCTCGACAACCCCGTCGACCTGGTCCTGCCCGCTCGGCAGCACGATGACCAGGACGCGCCGGCCGGCGAGGGTGCCCTTGAGCATGTGCGGCGCCGCCTCCCGGACGAAGTCCTCCTCGCGCTGGACCTCGGTCTCCAGGTTGTTCACCGACTCGCGGAGTTGCTCGTTGTGCTTGCCCAGCGCGTTGACCCGATCCTTGAGCGAGTCGGCGACCGGACCGTTCAGCGCCGCGGTACCCACCACCAGACCGATCGCCAGGGCGAGAAACACCGCGGTCAGCGAGACCACGTGGTACCGGAAATTGATCACGACAAGAGCCTCTTGATCATCATTCGGGGCCGGGAGGACACCAGCACGGGGCTAGAAGAGCTGTCCAAGCTGGAATACGACATTGTCCCACCACTCGGAGGCGACCCCGAGGTAAGCCTTTCCGACGGTGGAGACGGCGACCGCGGACGCCATCGCGGCCAGTGCCGAGAGCACCAGCAGCAACAGCGACGACCCGGAGATGCTCTGCCGGTAGAGCCGGCTCACCCCCTTGGCGTCGACCAGCTTGCCGCCGACCTTGAGCCGGGTCAGGAAGGTGGAGGCCATGCCGCCCCGGCCCTTGTCCAGGAACTCGACCAGGGTGGCGTGGGTGCCGACCGCGACGATCAGCGAGGCGCCCTTGCCGTCGGCGAGCAGCATCGCCAGATCCTCGCTGGTGGCCGCGGCCGGGAAGGTCTGTGCCGTCACGCCGAGCCCGTTCACCCGGGCCAGCCCCGGCGCCCGCCCGTCCGGGTAGGCGTGCACGATCACCTCGGCGCCGCACCGCAGCACGTCGTCGGTGACCGAGTCCATGTCGCCGATGATCAGATCGGGGGTGTAGCCCGCCTCCACCAGCGCGTCCGCGCCGCCGTCCACGCCGATCAGCACCGGCTTGAACTCCCGGATGTACGGGCGCAGCACGTCGAGGTCGGCCTTGTAGTCGTAGCCCCGGACCACGATCAGGCAGTGTCGGCCCCGGATCGGCGTCTCGACGTCCGGCACACCGACCCCGTCGAGCAGCAGCTCCCGCTCCTGCTTGAGGTATTCCATGGTGTTGGCGGCGAACGCCTCCAACTGCACCGACAGCCCTTCCCGGGCGTCGGACATCGCCTTGGCCACCGATTCGGCGTCCTGCCGGCTGCCGTGCCCGACCGGCTCGTCGTCGAGCAGCACGGTGTTGCCGTCGATCCGGACGGTGTCGCCCTCCCGGATCTGCTGGAAGATGCTCTCGCCGAGGTCGTCGAGGAGGGGGATGCCCGCCTTGATCAGCACTTCCGGGCCGAGGTTCGGATAGCGGCCGGAGACCGAGGGCTTGGCGTTGAGCACCGCGGCGACGCCGACCGCGACCAGCGAGTCGGCTGCCACCCGGTCCAGGTCGACATGGTCGATCACCGCGATTTCGCCCGGACGCAGCCGGCTGACCAGGCGCTTCGTCCGGCGATCGAGGCGCGCGGTGCCGACGACTTTGCCCGGTTCCGCGCTCCGGGCCCGGCGCAACGTGGGTAAACGCATCCCAACCATCCTGGCATGTGAGGCAGAGCTTTCTGTCGCGACATGCCTGAGCAGGGCCGCCACCCCAAGGGAACCACATTCCTACCCGGCCGGGTGTGGTCGGCGTCACACCGTTCGCTTCGGTACCACGGATCGTGACCGCCAGGGGCACGTTCCGCCGCGCGGTGCCGCAGCCTCAGGAGCGTCGTTCCCGGGCAGCCACGGCCAGAAGTTCCTCGGCATGGGCGATACCCAGATCGGAGTCCGGCAAACCGGCGAGCATCCGGGCCAGCTCCCGGGCCCGGTCGGTGTCCTCCACCACCCGTACCCCACTGGTCGTCACCGCACCGCCGGTGTCCTTGGCCACCACCAGGTGCCGGTCGGCGAACGCGGCCACCTGGGGCAGGTGGGTCACCACCAGCACCTGGTGGCTGCGGGCCAGCCGGGCCAACCGGCGGCCGATCTCCACCGCCGCCTGCCCGCCCACCCCGGCGTCGACCTCGTCGAAGACCAGCGTGGGCGGCCCGCCGGAGCCGGCGAAGACCACCTCGATGGCGAGCATCACCCGGGACAGCTCACCTCCGGAGGCACCGCGTTGCAGCGGCAGCGACGGGGCGCCCGGATGGGCCAGCAGCCGCAGTTCGACCTCGTCCGCCCCGTCCGGACCGACCCCGACCTCGACCCCGTCGACGGTGAGCGTCGGCTCCGCCTTGCCGGCCGGCCGAGGCAGCACCGCCACCTCGATCCGGGCGTGCGGCATCGCCAGCCCGGCCAGCTCGACGGTCACCTGCTCGGCGAACCGGGTGGCCGCCTCGCGGCGGGCCGCCGAGAGCCGGCCCGCCAACTCGGCCACCTCGCCGGCCAGCCGCTGCCGCTCCCGGTCCAACTCGTCGAGGAGTTCGTCGGAGGTGTCCAGCTCGGACAGCCGGGTCCGGGCCCGGTCCGCCCAGGCGATCACCCCGTCGACGTCGTCGGCGTACTTGCGGGTCAGGCCGCGCAGCGCGGCCCGGCGCTCGTAGATGACCTGCAACCGGGCCGGGTCGGCGTCCAGCGCCGCGAGGTAGCCGGACAGCTCGGCCGCGATGTCGCCGACCAGCGTGGCAACCTCCTCCAGCCGCACCGACAGGTCGCCGAGGGTCCGGTCCACCCCGGCCTGCGCCTCCAGCGTCCGGCGGGCGTGCCCGAGCAGGGTGGTCACGTCGGCCATCTCGTCGGTCGGCTCGGCGGCACCCGCCACGCAGTGCTGCGCCGTCTGCGCGGCCGTACGCAGCCCCTCCGCGTGCTCCAGCCGCTGCGCCTCGGCCTTGAGCTCCTCGTCCTCGCCCGGCTGCGGGTCGACCCGGGTGATCTCGTCCAGGCCCAGCCGCAGCAGATCGGCCTCTTGGTTGCGCTCCCGCGCGTTGCGCCGCCGGTCGGCCAGGTCGTCGGAGACCCGCCGCCACCGGGTGTACGACTCGCGCAGACTCTCCAGCAGCTTCTCGTGCTCCGGCCCGCCGAACCGGTCCAGCGCGGCCCGCTGCTCGGCCGGCCGGAGCAGCCGGAGCTGGTCCGACTGGCCGTGTACGGCCAACACCTGCTCGCCCACCTCGGCCAGCATCGACACCGGCATGCTGCGGCCGGCCACGTGCGCCCGCGACCGCCCCTCCACGGTGACCGTACGGCTGAGCAGCACCGACCCGTCGTCGTCCGGCTCACCGCCCGCATCCACCACCCGGGCGTGCACCGCCGTCGCGGCGGTGCCGGTCAGCCGCAGCCGCCCCTCCACCACCGCCCGACCCGGATCGGCCCGCACCCGGCCGGCGTCGGCCCGCCCGCCAAAGAGCAGGCCGAGACCGGTCACCACCATTGTCTTTCCGGCGCCGGTCTCGCCCGTGATGACGTTCATGCCGCGAGTCAGCGGCAGTGTGGTGTCCTCGATGACGCCCAGTCCGGTGATGCGCAGCTCTTCCAGCACAGCCACCGACAGTAGTAGCGGGCCCCGACACTTGACCACCCGGCGCGCATTCCGATTGGCGCCCGGTCGCCCAGCCGTCTGTCGCCGTCAGCGGCGGTTGCCCCGCCAGCCCTGCACCGGCAGGCCGAACTTCGCCACCAGCCGGTCGGCGAAGTGCCGGGCGCGCAGCCGGACGACCCGCACCGGCAGCGCACCCCGCTGCACGGTGACCCTGGCTCCGGGCGGCAGGTCGTAGACCCGGCGGCCGTCGCAGCAGAGCACCGCCAGGGTGGTGAACGGGTCCACCGTGATGGTGAAGGTCGCCGTCGGTGCGGTGACGATCGTCCGGCTGAACAGCGCGTGCGCGCTGATCGGCACCAGCAGCAGCGCCTCCACCTCCGGCCAGACCACCGGGCCACCGGCCGAGAAGGCGTACGCGGTGGAGCCGGTCGGGGTCGCGCACACCACACCGTCGCAGCCGTACCGGGACAGTGGCCGGCCGTCGACGTCGACGAGCAGTTCGAGCATCTGGGCCCGCTCGCCCTTCTCCACGCTCGCCTCGTTGAGCGCCCACGACTCGATCACCGGGCCGCCCTCGAACTCGGCCCGGACGTCGAGGGTGAGCCGCTCGTCCACTGTGTAGTTCCGGTCCACGACGTCCCGGACCGCCTGGTCCAGGTCGTCGATCTCGGCCTCGGCGAGGAAGCCGACCTTGCCGAGATTGATTCCGAGCAGCGGCGCCTTCGCCGGCCGGGCCAGGTCGGCGGCGCGCAGGAAGGTGCCGTCGCCGCCGAGCGCGAAGACGATCTCGGCGCCCTCGGCCGCGCCGAGCAGGCTCACCGGGGTCACCCCGGGCAGGTCCAGGTCGTCGGCCTCCTCGGCCACCACCCGGACCTCGAAGCCGGCCTGGATCAGGTCGGCCGCGACCGTACGGGCGTGCTCGGTGCTCCGCCGCCGTCCGGTGTGCGTGACCAGCAGTGCCGTCCGGGTCATCGGGCTCCCTCCCGCGCCACGGCCGGGCCGGTCGGCCCGGTCGTCACCACCGCTCGCACCAGCTCCTCGTCCGGCGGCGGCGCGTCGGCGCGCAGCCAGACGAAGAACTCCACATTGCCGCTCGGCCCCGGCAGCGGGCTGGCCACCACGCCGGCCAGGCCGAGTCCGAGCCCACCGGCCGCGTCGGTCACCGCGAGCACCGCCTCGGCCCGTAGCTGCGGATCGCGTACCACCCCACCGCTGCCCACCCGTTCCTTTCCGACCTCGAACTGCGGCTTGACCATCAACACCAGGTCGCCGTCCGGGGCGGTGCAGCCGGCCAGCGCCGGCAGCACCAGGCGGAGCGAGATGAACGACAGGTCCGCGACGGTGAGGGTCACGGTGCCGCCGATGGTGTCGGGCGTCAGGGTACGCACATTCGTGCGCTCGAATACCCGGACCCGCTCGTCGGACCGGATGCTCCAGGCCAACTGGCCGTAGCCGACGTCCACCGCCACCACCTCGGCGGCACCGGCCCGGAGCAGCACGTCGGTGAAACCGCCGGTCGACGCCCCGGCGTCCAGGCAGCGCCGGCCGGCGACGTCCAGCCCCTCGGGGGCGAACGCCGCCAGCGCGCCGGCCAGCTTGTGTCCGCCCCGGGAGACGTACTCGGTGCTCGGGTCCTCGCCGAGCACCCGGACCGGATCCGCCGGGTCCACCATCGCGGCCACCTTGTGTGCCCGTACCCCGCGGACCTGCACCCGCCCGGACTCGACCAGCGCCGCGGCCTGTTCCCGGGACCGGGCCATCCCACGGCGGACGAGTTCGGCGTCGAGCCGGGTACGACGTGCCATCGAAGTTCTCCGAGGGGACTGGGCTCACGCCTGGTCGATGGTGGCGAGGGTTTCCCGCAGGGTCTGGTGCGCCGCCTCGTACTGGGCGATCTGGTCGGCCGGCGGCAGGTTCGCGGCGTTCGCCATCGCCTGCAGCACCGCGTCCACGGCAGGATGGCCGGAGCCGCCGCCGTCCGGGCCGGTCGGCTCACCGGCCGGATCGCTCCATCCGCCGGCCGGTGCCGGGCCGGGAACGGGCCGTGCCGCCGCTGAGGGGGGCGGAGCCGGCCGGAACGGCCCCGGTACGGGTACCTGACTCATGCCGCCCCTCCGCTCCGCCCGGTCGCCAGCCGGGCCCGGTGCGCGACGGAGGTCATGCCGCACCGCTACCCGGTGCCGGCGACCGCTTGGCCACGGCCTTGCCCGGGGTCGACTTCTTCGTGGCCACCGCCTTGCCGGCGGCGGCCTTCTTCGCCACCGCCTGCTTGGCGACCGTCTCGGGCGCGGCGGCCTTCTGCCCGGCGACCTTCTTGGCGGCGACCTTCTTCGCCACGGCCTTCTTCGCGACGGCCTTCTTGGCCACCGCCTTCTTCGCCACCGCCTTCTTGGCCAGCGCGCCGGTCCCGGCCGGCACACCCGGCGCCGGCGGCCGAACGCCGCCCGCCGTCGTCGCGGTCGCCGCCGCGCCGGCGGTGCCACCCGGCGCCGCCGCCCGTGCCGCGGACAGTTCCCGCTCCAACCGGGCGACCCGGTCGGTCAGCGCCGTGACCTCGTCCGCCGTGGCCAGCCCGACGGCGGCGAGGGTACGGTCGATCTCGACCCGGATGATCCGGATCAGCGCCTCCCGGTTGGCCATCCCGGTGGAGACCAGTTCCTCGGCCATGGTCTGCAGTTGGGCGGCCGTGGCACCGCTGGAGCCGACCAGTTTCCTGGCGGCGGCCTGGGCGCGCTTCTTCGACGCCTCCGTCAGCCCGAGGGCCAGCTCAAGGTAGGCCCGCCACGCATCCTGCATACCCCGGTCCTTTCGCGGGTGCCGACAGTTCAGGTTGTCACGCTACCGGGCGCCCCGACCCGCCCAGTGCGGTACGGTGCCCGGGGGACGGGCGTGGCGTGATGCGAGGGGGCACGACGATGGCGACCGTGGACGAGTGCCGGCAGGCGTTGCACGATTTGGCGGCCCGGATGGACGCCAACGCCGACAAGGTACGCAAGCAGGTTGATCTCGATCGCACCCTGGCGTGCCGGATCACCGACCTGGGCACGGCGTTCCACGGCCGGCTGACCGGCGGACGTCTGATCGACCTGGCCGACGGTGACGACCCGAAGGCGAAGATCGCGCTGAGCACCACCAGTGACGACCTGATCCGTCTCGTCCGGGGCGAACTGGACGTGCCGAAGGCGCTCGCCTCCCGGCAGATGTCGATCAACGCCAACCCGTTCGACCTGCTCAAACTCCGCAAGATGCTCTGAACCCGCCGGGCGGTCGGCGCCTCGCCCGCGACGCGTCCCGGCTGCCCGTCCCGGGTACCGGCCCTGCACCGTACCGGCCCTGCACCGAGCCAACCGCCCGGGAACCCGCACCCGCCCGGTACGCACTCCGGCTCGGCAGTGGTCCGGGCGGTTGCCTCAGCGCAGCAGACCGAGTTCCCCGAGGGCCTTCCGGGCCGCCTCGGATCCCGGCTCGACCTCGTCGACCGGTACTCCCGACCAACTGGCCGCACAGAGCGCGGCCAGCGCCCCCAGGCTCGACCCCTCCCCGCTGAGCACCGTCGGCCCGCCGTCGACCACCTGCCAACCGGCGCCGGCGGGATCGGCGGGATCGGCGGTCAACCGGGCGACCCGGGCCGGGTCGAAGAGCCCGCCCAGGTCGCTCGCCACGAAGTCCGGCCGGGCCGACGGCGCCGCATGCAGCAGGTCGATCGGCGCCGACACCCCGGTGAGTACCAGCAGACTTTCCATCCCGGCCCGGACCGCGCCCTCGATGTCGGTGTCCAGCCGGTCGCCGACCGCGAGCGGGCGGGCCGCGCCGAACCGCCGGGCGGCGGCGGTGAACAGGGCCGGCTCCGGCTTGCCGACCACCACGTCGGGGTCGCGGGCCAGCGCGGTACGCACCGCCGCGACCAGTGAGCCGTTCCCGGGTACCGGACCGCGGGCGGTCGGCAGCGTCCGGTCGGTGTTGGTGACGAACCAGTCGGCACCGGCCCGTACCGCGAGAGCCGCCTCGGCGAGGTCCGCCCAGCCGACCTCCGGCCCATAGCCCTGCACCACCGCCACCGGCGCGTCCTCCAGCCGCGAGACGGGGCGCAGCCCGACGTCACGTACCTCGGTCCGCAGCGCCTCCGCACCCACCACCAGCACCGGGGAGTCCGGCGGAAACCGGTGGGCCAGCAGTTCCGCCGCGGCGGCCGCGGAGGTGAGCACCTCCTGCGGCCGCACGGCGAGCCCCATCCCGGTGAGCAGCGCGGCGACCTCGTCGGCGCGCCGGGAGGCGTTGTTCGTCGCGTACGCCAGCGGCTTGCCCTCGGCGTGCAGCCGGCCGACCGCCGCGACCGCCGTCTCGATCGGCCGGTCGACGAGATACACCACGCCGTCCAGATCGAAGATCACCAGGTCGTACCCGTCGACCAGCCGGCCTCCCGGCGAGGAGTCGCTCACGATTCGGTGCCACGCACGGGACGGGCCCCCGGGTCGGCGTCGGCCGCAGGAGCCTCCGCCGCAGCAGACTCCGCCGCGACCGGCTCCTCGTCAGACCCGTCCGGCTCACCCGGCGCGGCCTTCGCGTCCTCGTCGACGTCGGCGTTCGCACCCACGTCGGCGTCCGCATCCGCGTCCGGGTTCACGTCGGCGTCGGCGTCGGCCATCGCGTCCCCGTCCGCGTCCATGTCGGCGTCCGCCGGGGTCGTCTCGGCGGCTACCGTCGGCGCGTCCTCGTCCGCCAACCCCGCCTCGCCGACCGGCTGAGCGCCCTCATCGTCGTCCTCGTACTCGTCGTCGTACTCGTCTTCGTCGTCGTCACGGTCCGCACGGGCGACCTCGTCGTCGTCCTCGTCGTCCTCCAGATCACCGTCCCGGTCGGCGGAGCCGTCGTCCGGGGCTGCGGCGTCGGCGTCCGCCACCCGGTCGGACTCACCGTCGGTCGCGTCGTCGTCCTCGTACTCGTCGCCCTCCAGGACGACACCGTCGAGTTCCAACAGCCGCTCGGCGGCATCGGTCTCACCGAACTCGTCGGCCTCGGCGGCCCGGACGAACCACTCCCGTGCCTCTTCCCGCCGGTTCACCCCGAGCAGCGCGTCGGCGTACGCGTAGCGCAGCCGGGCCGTCCACGGCTCGGTCGGCACGGCGGTCAGCTCACGTACCTGGAGCATCGCCACCGCCGCGTCGCCCTGGCCCATGTCGGCACGGGCTCCGGCCGCCACGATCAACAACTCCACCGCCCCGGCCTGGTCCAGCGACTCGCGGTCGGCGCCCCGGTAGAGGTCGATCGCCCGCTCCGGACGCCCGAGCGCCCGCTCACAGTCGGCAAGCACCGCCAGGTGGGTCTGCCGCCCGCTCATCCGGTGGTACGTGCGCAGCTCGGCGATCGCGGTCTGCCACTCACCCGCCCGGTACGCCGCCAGCCCCACCGCCTCCCGTACGGCCGAGATCCGGGCCGCCAGGCGCCGGGCGGCGAGCGCGTGCTCCAGAGCCAGGTTCGGCTCGTCGTCGATCAGCGCTCCGGTCGCGACGAGGTGCCGCGCCACCGTCTCAGCCACCGGCTTGGCCAGGGAGAGCAGTTCGGCCCGGACCGCACTGTCGAGATCCGTGGCGACGATCTCCTCCGGCAGGGCCGGGGCGGCGGGTTCCCGGGCGGCGTCGCCCGGCCTGCCGGACCGGTCGCCCCGGTCGCGTCGATCCGTACCCTCGGTACGGGGGTAGCCGCCTGCTCCCGCGCCGGGGGTGCCGTTCCGGCCCGACTGGCCGGCCCCCTGTCGGGGCTTCCAGTCCCGCCGGCCCTCGTCGGCACGGCCACGGTCGGCGCGGTCACCGCCCGACCGGACGCCCTCCCGGGCGCCGCTCCGGTCGTCCCGGTCCGGCCTGCGGAAACCGCCACGGTCGCCGTCACGCGCACCGTCCCGGTCCGAACCCCGGAAGCCTTCCCGGCCACGGTCGCCAGATCCACGACGACCCGCGTCGTCGCCGAAGCGCCGTCCGCCGTCCCGCGTTGCGCCACGCTGGTCACCGCCGCCCGACGGTCCGCCACGGTAGCCGCCGCCGCGCCCCGCGTCGCCGCCGGAACCCGCGCCCGAGCGCCCCCGGTAACCGCTGTCGCCCCGGTAGCCGCCGTCCCGTCGGTCATCGCCCCGCCGCGCGTCGTCGCGGTAGCCGCCACCTCGCGAGTCGCGACCACCGCGTCGGTCGTCGCCGAAGCCGGGCCGGGAGCCGCCCCGGAAACCACCGCTCTCGCCCCGGAAGCCGCCGCGCCGGTCATCACCACCGGAACCGCCGCTCCGGCCCTGGTAGCCACCGCCGCGCCGGTCATCACCACCGGAACCGCCGCTCCGGCCCTGGTAACCGCCGCCGCGCCGGTCATCACCGCCGGAACCGCCCCGGTAACCGCCGGTACGTCGGTCGTCGCTGCGCCGGGCGTCGTCGCGGTAACCGCCGCCACGCGAATCACGGTCATCCCGCCGGCCGTCCCGGAAGTCACCGCCCCGCGGGTAGTCGGTACGGGCGCCGCGGTCGCCGCGGTCGAAGCCGTCCCGTCGTCCGGACTGGTAGCCGCCCTCGCGGTAGCCACCGTCCCGGTTGCCGTCACGCGGGCCCGTGCCGGCCGGACGGTAACCCTGGCGCCCCTCCGAACGGCCCGGGCCGAAATCGTCGTCCCGGCGTCCGCCGCTGCGGTAGCCGCCGCCCTGCCGGTCGTCGCCGCGGGCCGGCCGGTAGCCGCCGGACCGCCGCGCGTCGTCTCCGAACCGCCCGCCACCGCTCGTACGGTCGCCCCGGAAGTCGCGATCGCCCCGGGAGTCCCGGTCGCCCCGGAAACCGCCGCCGCGTCGGTCGTCACCACCGGACCGGTAGCCACCGCCAGCAGCACGGCCGTCCCGGTAGCCGGCGCCGTCGCGAGGAGCCGGACGGTCACGACGCTCGCCCTCGCGAGGAGCCGGACGGTCACGACGCTCGCCCTCGCGCGGAGCGGGGCGGTCGCGACGGTCGCCCTCACGGCCGTCGGTGCGACGACCCCCACTCGGATAGCCGCCCCGGTCACCAGCGGTGCCGGACGAATCGCGGTCCCCGCGATAGGGCGGACGCCCGTCACGACGCGTGGAAGCGTCCCGGCCGCCTCCTCGGCGGTCCGGACGGTCGTCTCGACGGCGCGGGCGGTCTCCGCCATGCGCTCCTGAACTCACGGGTACATCCTTCCTCATGGCGGGATCGCCGAAACACGCAGCGCAGGGCCACCCCGACCGGGGTGGCCCTGCGAACT